>JABDEZ010000152.1 GCA_013286835.1 Bacteroidota bacterium | reverse complement strand
CCTTGTATTCATCTACCCCTATACGTACCTGTATGCCACAAGGATTGGTTTGGGTAACGGCAAAGCCGCCTGAACAATAAGGCAGCCCCTCAACCGTCAATTGAGTTGCATCGCTTACAGACCTTTTTACTTTCTGGGTAAAATCCTGGCTTCTTAGTTTATTGTCATAACCAGCCTGGCCACCTTGTTTTTCTTTACCACGGTCCATTTCAAAAGGCTCATTATCGTCTGGCAGTGGGTAGTGTATGGCCAGCGACTGGCCCTTACCACCAGCTGTATCTATCCACATAGTCATGCCTGCTTTTAATATTTTCATTTCGGTGTACTCATCGCCTGTCTCCATAGTTACGTACAGGTACTGCTTGTCGTTTGATGTGGCATAGCCTACAAACGATTTACTGTCGTAATTAGGATAAGGTGAAGGCCAATCCTTGCTGTCGGCATCTACAACTATCGGGGTAGCTTGCCAGGTGCCTGGCATCCCGGTATTTTTCCCGGAATGTTTGGTGCTGTGGCACGATGTACTGAGCAAAACTGTGAGCAAGGCCGGGATAATAAAATATTGACGCATAATTATACTTTAAGCAAGTTGGCAAAATAACAAATAACAATACACAGTATTGCAGCACAAGTACATTTAACACGCAGAATGCTGTTAATATTCCTATAAAATACCTACAATCTTGCCCGCCAGGGTACTTCCTCGGCATTGTTTATATGGCTAATGTACCTGCACAGCACAAACAAATAGTCTGACAGGCGGTTGAGGTACTTGATGAGCAGGTCTGGTACATACTCCTGTTGCCCTTGCATGCCCACACACAGGCGTTCGGCACGGCGGCATACACAACGTGCTACATGGCAGGTAGATGATGCCAGGTTACCCCCCGGCAGTATGAAGGAACGCATTTCGGGTAATACTTCGTTCATTTTATCTATTCCGCTTTCCAGCCATTCTACATCAGCATCATGCAGGTCAGGCAGTTTCATCTTCACCTCTTTATCAGGGTTGGTTGCCAATACAGATCCAATTGTAAAAAGTCGGTCCTGTATCTCGCGCAGCCATTCGGTTACTTCGGTGTTGGCGCACATATCGTTCACCATACCTATGTAGCTGTTCAGCTCATCTATAGTGCCATAGCTTTCTATGCGCACATGGCTCTTTAGCACACGCACCCCGCCTATCAGGCTGGTACTGCCTTTATCTCCTGTTTTTGTGTATATCTTGAATGACATATTTTCCTGGTTATTTATCACGCATGGCTAATATGCATATTCGCCTTGTCGCTTTCTATCAGTCCATCTTTTACACGCACCACCCTATGGGTATAGAGTGCAATATCTTCCTCATGCGTTACCAGCACTACGGTATTGCCCTGCTCTTGTATCTGGCCAAAAAGTTCCATTATTTCAACACTTGTTTTGGAGTCCAGGTTACCGGTAGGTTCATCAGCCAGTATTATGGATGGGTGGTTGATGAGCGCCCGTGCGATGGCCACGCGCTGGCTTTGCCCACCGCTCAGCTCATTGGGTTTGTGGTGGCCGCGGTCGCCCAGTCCCACCTTGTCCAGCATGGCCCTTGCGCGTTCTTCCCGGTCTTTTTTATTCACTCCTGCATATATCAGCGGCAGTGCTACGTTTTCCCAGGCGGTAAGGCGGGGCAGCAGGTTAAATTGCTGAAATACAAAGCCGATCTCCACATTACGTACATCAGCCAGTTCATCCTCACCCATGCGGCTCACGTCCTTGCCGTTCAGTATGTATTGACCACCGGTTACGCTGTCCAGGCAGCCCAATATGTTCATCATGGTCGATTTACCGGAGCCCGAAGGACCCATCAGCGCCACATATTCATTCTTATGTATCAGCAGGTTGATGCCCTTCAATACCGGCAGTTCCTGCTTGCCCAGGTAGTAACTTTTTTTTACGTCGTTGAGCCTTATAACCTCGTCCATGCAGTATGCACTTATAATTGCCGTGCGTTTTCAAAAATACATATAATTTCACGCAGTACTTTTATCTGTTTATGCTCCGCTTCCCAAACTGTAAAATAAACCTCGGTTTATATGTAACCAACCGCCGCACCGATGGTTATCACGATCTTGAAACTGTGTTCTACCCGGTAATGATACAGGATACTTTAGAGATAATACCAGTTGAAACTGTAGCCTTGCATGTAACTGGATTGGAAGTGGCGGGTAATAAGGAAGATAATCTGGTATGGAAAGGCTACCAATTGCTGCAAAATGCATTTCCCGGTAAAGTACCACCCTTGGATATCTACATCAACAAGACCATCCCAATGGGGGCCGGACTGGGTGGTGGCAGTGCCGATGGTGCCTTTATGCTGCAACTGGTAAATGACTATTGTAAACTGGGACTGGGTAAAGAAACGCTGGCCGAAATGGCCCTGCAACTAGGCAGCGATTGCCCCTTTTTTATCTATAACGCACCTATGTGCGCTACAGGCCGCGGTGAGCATTTAGAACCAATAACGCTAAGCCTTAAAGGGTATAATTTACAATTGATTTGCCCGCAGGTGCACGTATCTACAGCCACG
>JABDEZ010000151.1 GCA_013286835.1 Bacteroidota bacterium | reverse complement strand
TAAAAGTCGAGATCTCTAATACTTCTCACCCTTTCTACACTGGTAAGTCAATGTTCGTAGATACTGCAGGTCGTATCGAAAAATTCAAAAAGCGTTACGAAAAGAAAGCTTAAGCTTTCTTTCAAAAGCATACTTGCTAAAGGTTTTAAAAATCCCGACTTTTGTTGGGATTTTTTGTTTTATGGCCTTCATACTATTCGACGATACAACACGCAATAATTTATTACCCTTTACACATACACGTGCCATAGCCGACATACGTTGTGGCATATGGACCATGCGCGAGCGTTGGGAGCATTTCCTGAAGCTGCAAACTGGTACCCTCACAGTACCTTACCTGCAAACTATATATCCCACAGCCTCCAGTACCGATCATATTTATATCAAGGCAGCCATATTTGGCACACACTCCCTTACCGAAGCAATAAATAAACTACAGCCTGGTCAGAAATTGGTGAAAGGCTACGAGCTGATTGCGGTAAGAACAGCAGATGTATTACACACCGATACTATTACAGAATACACTGCCCCACTGCCTGCCCAATATTTTGATGAAGAAATACACCAGTTAAAAAACATCTGGGAAATTTTCTCTCAAAACGATAGAGCAATACGCGAAGATTTTAAAGCTATAACACAAGCAAGAACAAGCCAACCAATACCAAGCCATATTACTGTTAGCGGCTCCGAGATATTTATAGAAGAAGGAGCCAAAATTCATCTCGGTTGCATAATAAATACGCAAACCGGCCCTGTATACATAGGCAAGGATGCTGAAATACTTGAAGGCTCACTCATACGTGGCCCGTTGGCGCTTTGCGATCATGCGGCGATTAAAATGGGTGCCAAAGTATATGGTGCCACTACCATAGGCGCCGGTTGCAAAGTAGGTGGGGAGCTTAATAATGTGGTCATGTTTGCCAACAGCAACAAAGGTCACGAGGGCTACCTGGGCAATGCTGTAATAGGCGAATGGTGCAACCTGGGCGCAGATACCAACAGCTCCAATCTCAAAAACAATTACGATGAGGTAAAAATATGGGACGAATATAATAGCCGTTCGGTACGCACCGGTCTTACCTTTTGTGGCCTTATGATGGGCGACCACTCTAAGTGCGGTATCAATACCATGTTCAATACGGGCACAGTAGTAGGTGCTTGCTGCAATATTTATGGTGCAGGCTTCCCCGAAAAATTCATCCCTTCATTCAGTTGGGGTGGCAGCGATAAAATGGTGCCGCACAAGCCTCAAAAAGCAATAGAAACAGCAGATCGCATGATGGCCAGGCGCAGCAAACAACTTACTGAGGCAGAAAAAAACATGTTTCTTCATGTCTACGAAAATACAGCAGTGCATCGCCAGCTTTTCATACAAGAACAGTAATTCACTGGTTTTTCCAAATTAAAAGCGCATACACAATATGTGCTTTGTGTACTTTGTACTTTCTTTACGTACTTAGTACTCAAACTTATCATTACATATTATCTTATTACAACTTAACCAGCAGTATATATAGCATGCGTAAAAAAATAGTAGTCGGCAACTGGAAGATGAACCTTACTTTACAGGAAGGTATAACATTAGCAGAAAGTATATTAAGCAGCCTTACAGGCATAGATGATAACAGGCAGGTGGTTATTGCACCACCCTTCACACACCTTACGGCCATTGGTAGTCTTACAAAAGGTGCGGCACACGTACATCTTGGCGCGCAAAACTGCAACGACAATGCTTCTGGTGCATATACAGGCGAGATTTCTGCAGCTATGGTAAAGAGCACAGGCGCCGAATATGTTATCATTGGCCACTCTGAACGTAGAGAATACTACAAGGAAGATGATGCCCTCTTGGCCCGGAAAACAAGCCAGGCCTTAGACAATAATTTAAAAGTTATCTTCTGTTGTGGAGAGCCTCTAGAAGTAAGAGAAGCTGAAACCCAGAACGATTACGTGGAAAAACAAATTAAGGCTGGCCTGTACCACCTTGATGGTGCACATCTGCGCAACATAGTACTAGCCTACGAACCCATTTGGGCCATCGGAACAGGGCGCACAGCAACATCTGCACAGGCACAGGAAATGCACGCCCATATAAGGGCTGTAATAGCTTCACAATACGGCAAAGATGCAGCCAACGATATTACAATACTGTATGGCGGCAGTTGCAAACCATCTAATGCTGATGAGCTGTTTGCCTGCCCCGATGTTGATGGAGGACTCATAGGTGGCGCATCCTTAAAAGCTGAAGAATTTCTGGGCATAATCGCTGCAATAACAAGAGCACAAAAGCAATAAAAAAATATTCAGAATAAAGTTTGGCAAAAAGAAAACACTGCTTATCTTTGCAATCCCAATTGAAAAACGGCGCGTTGGTCAAGCGGTTAAGACGCCTCCCTTTCACGGAGGAATGACGGGTTCGATTCCCGTACGTGCTACAAACATTTAATAAATGAGTTGCTAATAATAAGACTATTAGCAACTCATTTGTTTTTAGACCTCTTTTATTCTTGTTCTTACAATTTCAAGAAATAGACATCCTTCAATTTACTATAATCAATTTATTTGT
>JABDEZ010000150.1:1847-2591 GCA_013286835.1 Bacteroidota bacterium | reverse complement strand
GCAAGCGCTTTGTTCAGGTTATCTACATAAGCCTTGTGGTGCTTATCGTGATGTATCTGCATGGTCTGCGCGTCTATATGCGGTTCCAGCGCGTCGAAAGCATACGGTAATGCGGGAAGTGTAAATGCCATAGTCTTAAGTTTGTAGTTTTAAAAAATTGAATTCAAAGGTAGGTGAGCTATGAAGAAAGCCCAAAAAATATAAGCGTGCCAATAACTAATTATAATGCTTCTATAGGCGTTTCTTCATCGAGGAAGTCGTGCTTTAAAAAGGCGACTACCTCGCCAATGGGCAAACCCATAACATTATAATAATCACCATTTATTTTTTCTATGCCTATCATGCCTATCCATTCCTGTATAGCATATGCACCTGCTTTGTCAAACGGCTTATACGATTCTACATAATAAGCTATCTGCTCACGTGTGAGGGAGCGGAAATATACTTTGGTCTCTGTGGAAAAGCTGATCTGTTTATTATTGCTTTGGATGCACACACCGGTGACTACAGTGTGCATACGACCACTGAGTTGCCGCAACATATCGCGGGCATCTTCGGCATCGCGGGGTTTGCCCAGTATCTTATCATCGAGCAGTACTACGGTATCGGCTGCTATTACAATAGCATCTTCTGCCAGGTGCTGTACGGCATCTGCTTTCATCTTTGCCAGGTAAACGGGTACCTCTGTACCCGGCATACCAGGTGGGTTGGTCTCGTCCACATCGGCTACCAGGACTTCGAATT
>JABDEZ010000150.1:110-1837 GCA_013286835.1 Bacteroidota bacterium | reverse complement strand
GATGCTAAAATGATCTTATGCATGTGCCTGTAATAAGTAAATGATCAATGACCCGACCCCCATCACCATAATCATCTTTAACCAGAAACTGGCCTTGTGATAATGGGTGGAAGTGGCTTGTTGCTGTAAAAATAAGCTCCAGATGCCAACCGGGATAATTATTGCAAAAAATGTATATGCAGATAACAGCAACCATCCTGCCAACAAAAGTTTTATGGTGACCAGAGCCAGAGGAGCGACTACCACTGCACACAATATTTGGGTGAACTGCACGGAGCGCTGCAGCCCCCAGCGTATGGGCATGGTAACACAGCCCTCAGCCTCGTCGCCCTTAAAGTCTTCCATATCTTTAACTATCTCACGCATCCAGGTGAGCATAAAGGCAAAAAAAGCGTAAAAGCCAAGCAACCAAACGGGGTTGGGGGCAGAGAATGCTGGAGTGTGAATAAAGTAGCGCTGGGTATAATATGGATGCAGGGCAGGCTCGTAAAGCATTAGAGCTGCAATAGTAAGAGATGTGAGCAACGCAACAACAAGATTGCCCGTCATGAACTGGCGCTTGAAGTGGGTGGAATAGAACCACAACAATAATGTGCATGTTGCCTGTAGTGCCAGCCAATCTAAATGATGGGCCTGCCGGGCCACATAACCTGCAAGGAGCAACCCGACCACATTGAGTATGGAGTGCAGCATGATGGCCATGCGGCGTGGTATGGCTGTTTCCAGTATTACTTTCTCGGGACGGTTTATGGCATCGATCCTGATGTCGAAATAGTCGTTAATAATGTAGCCTGCCGCCGCTATGAGTATAGTGGAAAGACAAAGACATGCAAAGTTGACCGGGGTCAGCAATAAGGGTACATGGGTATAGTACCATACCGGCAATACTACGCATACCCATGCGAGCAGCTGGGTAAGGAGTATGATGAGAAGGTTGTTCCACCGTATGAGCCTGAGCCAGGCGTTCATTGCTGCAAATTGTTATGCTTGAGTTAGTTGTCTTTTAAAGCGTCATCCCCATCTCCTTACTTTTTAAGAACTTAAAAAGTAAGGAGATGGGACAGTATACAGCAATTACCACTACTGTGGCTTTATGTTGAGTACAGTGCTGCTGTAGCGCCGGGCTGAGTAACTCTAACCCGTGATAGGAGCTATGGATCTTAATTGTGCCAGTTAGCAGGATCGATACGCCACTGTTCGAGTATGGCTTGCTGCTCGGGCGCTACAAGCTTTTGCTCTTCTGCTACCTGCATGAGCGCTGTATAGTTACTGATGGTATATAATGGCACGTTTGCTTTCTTAAAAGCTTCATCGGCCACAGGAAAACCATAAGTGAACAGGCCACACATGCCAACCACCTCGGCACCCAGATCCCTGAGTACATCTACCACCTGCAGGCTACTTTTGCCTGTAGATATAAGATCTTCTATTACCACTACTTTGCTGCCTGGCTCCAACACGCCTTCTACCTGGTTGCCCATGCCATGTTCTTTTGGCTTGGCACGTACATAAATGAATGGGAGCTTCAGCAGATCGGCAGCCATAACACCATGTGCAATACCGGCAGTGGCTACACCCGCTACTACGTTGGCCTCAGGGAAGTGTTCCAGTATCATATTGGCGAGTTCGCTTTCTACAAAATCGCGTACATAGGGGTAAGACAATACTTTGCGGTTATCGCAATAAACCGGCGAACGCCATCCTGATGCCCAGGTATAAGGGTTTTG
>JABDEZ010000150.1:0-100 GCA_013286835.1 Bacteroidota bacterium | reverse complement strand
GGGTTTTGCAGGTTGACCTGCAATGCCTTAATTTGCATGAGTTTCTCGGCAAAATGTTTTTGTGTGCTCATAAACACCCAAACCTACGCCAATTCAGCCT
>JABDEZ010000149.1 GCA_013286835.1 Bacteroidota bacterium | reverse complement strand
TCATTGCCAGGTTTAAAGTACTGCCGGCTCCTGGTTCGGGCGAAATATAATAATTATAATAATAATTGGCAAAGTTGATACTCGCTATGCCCCTCAGGTTTTCAATATCCGGTATCACGTTGGTATCAACACCAGATGAGAAAGATGCCGCATAATGAAAGCTATATGGTGCTTTGTAATAGAATCCCGCATCAGGCGATTGTGTTTCCACCCTCAACTTGCCATTATTTCCCTTCAATACCACTGTACGCAATGTATTGAATGAAACCGGGTCAATGCCTGTCTCAATAGAGTCGCCCTCCTTTATCAATTGCCCTGTTATTGGGTTCTTCATAGTGTCAGATATTGCAAAGCTCGTAAACCACTTGTAGCGCGAATCCGGGCTAATAACAATATCCATTGGGCTGGCAGCTCCTGTAGGCGTTACTGTACCCACAAAATATACACCTACCAGCTTTTGCTTTACCGCAGTTGCAAACAGCAGGTTGTCTTCCGTTGTAGTTGTGCCATTCAGCAGGTTAATAGACGGTGAATAAGTGTTCGTACTATTTTCATCGTACGGGTAAAACAGATAGTTAACGCTTGTTCCCGGCTCGTAAATGCAAATAGTTTTTACAGTACCAGTGTATGGGGTCTTGGTATAAGTTGTGGTTGATTGCAGGTAAGAATATTCCTGCTGGTAGTAGCCTGTCAAACGGGTATAGGTATGGGTAATGTCACCATACTTAACTACCGAATCTTTAGTTATAGGGATTTCCTGTGTCCCTTTCACGGTTTTGTTTGTTGTATTGGCGGTATAGTAATAAAATGTAGTGCCCTGGGGCATTACTATTGTGCTTACGCCATTATCATAGTACGTAGTGTCCTGTGTTGTTTTGGCAATATTAAATATGCCGGGCGCTGCAATACCACCACTTCCTGCCACCATATCCTGCTCCTTAATGGTCATTCCTGCTGGCGGGTTAGCCAGGTTGATCATCCTTACATTATAATGGGTACGTACCTGTCCTGCATTTATATTTATGGTTGTAGTTACCGGTAAATATCCTGCGCTGCTAATAGACAAGGTGAAGTTTATAGGATTACCGCTTGATGGCACTCTCAATGGGTCTATCGCTATTTGCAAAAGCCCGTCGCTGCCTACTATCAAATTCTTTTTCCCAAACATCGAGTACACATATTGGGCATCAGGGCCACCTGCTGTAACAGTTACATTACCGGGTACTATACCGGTTTTGGCGGCATCGCCTACTTGCACTGTCGTAATGTATTTAACAATGTCTGTGTTCACTCTTACTACAAGATTATCAGTTGGCTTTTTCTTGCAGCCAGCTACGATCAGCCCAACGGCAACAGCAATAAATAATGCAGAGATAATGATCTTTTTCATGTTGGTTTATTGAGGGTGATATTATTTTGAAATTTTGTAGTTAAGGTTCAATTGCAAAACAGGTAGCCATCTGTAGGCATTCAGGTTCTCTTTAAGCTGGGCAGTATTTGCACTATTGCCCACCAGTAGTTTGGTACCAGACATGCTCACATCCTGGCTCAGCCAGTAGTAACTGCCCAGGTCAATATTTACATTTATTTTATTGGTAGGTTGTGCTTTCAGCAGGTTTATGCCCAGGTAAGGTGCCAGTCCCTGCCAGCTTATTTTGGCATTTATCTCTCCCACATCTGCCGGTTGTATAGCTATGTCTCCATAGTACTGGGTATTTTTTAGTGTAAGGGTGCCTTTCACATCTGCGCTGGTAAAGTAAGAAAGTCCGCCTACCAACCGTATCCAGCTCTTCCAGGGTTGCCATTCTGCCAATAGGTGAATATTGGTAAAACCGGTAACTATGTGCATGTTGGTATTATATGCGTCTATTTTAATAGCGCCCGAATAATCGAATGGCAGATAGCTTCCTCCCAATCGCACATACCAATGTGGGTGTAGCTTCATAGTAGCGTCAAGCCCTATCCCCTGGCTGCCTGCACCTAATCCTAACGATATTATCTTGGGGGAGGATACTTCCTTTTCAGTGTCTTTCTTTTCTTGCGCAAAAGACGGTATAGCCGATAAACATGCTAGTGCGTACACTGCAAGGGTAGCTAATTTCATAATAGAGGTGGTTTAGGTAAGTGTATATAATATACACAAATGTATAAATGTATATAAACACCACAAAGAAAAAAACGATGTTTATAAAAAAATAATTTCTTTTTTGTTTCACCTCACATTTTTGCAAGTGCAACTATATCACGTACTTCTATTATTTGCTTAGGGTAGCCCCTTGTTACGCTATTTATCATTGCCAGTCCTATCTCTTGCAGCGTGCATACATATTGGGGTATTGTAGCTTTCAGCACTGGGTAAAGCCAGGTAAAAAAGTAATAAGCCTTATGTGCATTCTTTAATCCTTTTATAGGTTGTATGTACGCTGGCCTGAACATGTATGCCTGTTTGAAGGGGAGCGCCATAATATGATTTTCCGTCTTGCCTTTTACCCGTGCCCACATGCTTTTTCCATGCTCTGTACTGTCTGTACCTCCGCCGCTTACATAGCAGAAGGTCATACTGTCGTTCAGCCGTACCAGTGTTTCTGCAACGTGCATGGTAAGTACATAAGTCAGTTTATTATACTCCGCCTCTTTCTTACCCACAGAGGTCACTCCCAGGCAGAAAAAACAAGCGTTATATCCGGTAAGCTCATCCTCTATGTTAGAGAGGTCG
>JABDEZ010000148.1 GCA_013286835.1 Bacteroidota bacterium | reverse complement strand
AAATCCATCATAATATTTACAGAGGTCACAGTGCCATATTGGGCAAAAAGCTCACGCACGTTTTGTTCACTGATGTTATTACCCAGGTTGCCGACAAGTATGTTCATAAAGAAATTTTATTTCGGCGGTATTGATGTAGAAGCTGAGGAGTTATTGTTTGCAGATCAGTTTAGAAGCAAGGAAGCCATAATAAAGGTAGCCTATTTAAAAGTAGAGCTGCTTTAAAAATTATGTGGACTGAATTTTCTCGATCGCAATACTATAGCCAGCACAACAATGCTGATAATAGCGCCAAAGAAGCACCAAACTGATATAACATAGAAATGGAACAACAGCCTTGAAATAATATATGAGACTAAAAAAAGATAGCCCAGTAGCGGCATACGCTTCACGCTTGAAAATAGGGGAGATACTATAGTCGGGATAAAATAAAGTAAGCCAAAGAACCATTTGGTGGACAATGCAAAACCCAGATCGTATTTTATATGCTGATGCTGCGCTATAGCCTTCACAGAATAGGTACACAAACAGTAAAAAAGGTAAGATCCCAATATTACTCCTGCAAGCAGTAGTGTGGCCATTATCCTTTTCCTCTCCTTGTGTTTTTCAAATACCAGCATGCAAAACGGCATAAATATCGGCCATACCACCTGGGCAAAGATCAGGAAGGTATAAGAAGCTGGTTGCTCCCAGTTTGCATGTACTTGATTCAACAGTGCCAGCCAAAGTACGCCCTCAGAGAATTGTTGTATAGCAAAGAGCAAAGGAATGCACGAAAGAATTCGTTGAGGTGTACTGCGGGCACAGACCATGGAAGCAACACCAATACCCGTTAGAACTGCACTTGCACCAAAACTTGCAGAAGGTGAAAAACACATTTAGTATCTGTGTCCATTTTTACCTCTGATAACATTATCAAAGACTGGCTAATAACCAATGAAGTGTGCAAAGTAAACTTTTATGTGGCATTGTGTTCTAAACAGCTCATTAATTGAAAAATGATTGCGTAACCTTCAGATTTCCTTAACGTTAGATAGACTAACTTTATAGCCATATAGAGATAGTGCTTTTAATTCCATCTATGCCTTTCGCTCTTACGCGGCTGTAATAAATTCAGTTTTTCGCAATTATCTGTTTCAATCATTATTAATTGTCAAATTGAATTTTTTATGTGGGTTATCCTGTTTTTTATCGCCTTGTGGTATATATCACTTTTTTCACAAACATTTTTTCAGCATAGATATGCTGCTCATGGTGCCTTTAAAATGACGAAGGGGTGGGAGCGTTTCTTTTTTATCCTCGCTTATATTTCCCAGGGTTCATCTTACATGAGTCCCCGTGCTTACGCTATTATGCATCGGTTGCATCATGCTTATACTGATACCGAGAAAGATCCCCATTCGCCTTCGTTCTCTAAAAATATATTTACTATGATGTGGCGTACGCGCAATATCTATTCAGATATATTTAATGACCGCGGAGAGGCTGTAGAACAACGTTTTACTAAAAATGTACCCGTTTGGTCAGGCTTTGATAAATGGGCAAATTCAGCCTACTCCCGTATCATTTGGGTGGGCTTGTATGTTACGTTTTTCGTCTTGTACGCAAAGTCACCATGGTTGTATTTGTTGCTCCCAATTGTAATTACAATGGGTGCCTTTCACGGTGCGGTCATTAACTGGTTTGCCCATAAATACGGATATAAGAACTACATTCTTAAAAATACTTCAGAGAACCTGTTTAGCGTCGATTTTCTGATGCTGGGTGAATCTTATCATAACAATCACCATAAATATCCATCGGCTATTAATTTTGGCAAACGCTGGCACGAAATAGATCCTATTTACCCGGTTATACGTTTGTTTGCGTGGATGCGCATCATCGAAATATCGGCGGCCCCAGTTCTGGCGGTACACCATCACCACGATTAATAAGCCATTTGTCTCGTTTTTTCGGCAAAATGAACAATACCTGCATGGAATAATTTGGTAATTTTGCTTTGTAAGCAGGGGTTTATTAATTTACACTCCGTTAAAACAGTCCTCTTTACATGATAGAAATTAAAGTTCCCACCGTAGGTGAATCAATAAGTGAAGTAACCCTGGTGAAATGGCTGAAAAAAGAAGGAGATTACGTAAATCGCGATGAGGTAATATGTGAATTGGAATCTGAAAAGGCGACTTTTGAACTCAACGCCGAACAAGCAGGGATACTGCATCAGGTAGCGCAGGAAAATGCAGTACTGAATATTGGCGATGTAGCCTGCACTATTGATGAAACTGCCCCCAAACCAGAGGGCGCACCTGCTCCTGTACCACAGCCTGCAAAAGCTGAGGCACCGAAAGCAACAGCGGCACCAACTCCTGCTCCTGCACAAAGTGATGTAAAGGCTACCCCGGTAGCACAGGCCATCATGAGCGATAAACAGGTAAAACCTTCTGATGTTAAAGGTACTGGTAGCTTGGGCAGAATATTGAAGAACGATGTGCTTGACGTTATAGCTAACCCGGGCCGTAAAAGCGGTACAGAAGCGTTTAGCCGCGAAGACAAGCACGAAAAGATGAGCAACTTGCGCAAAACAATATCGCGCAGGCTGGTAGAAGCTAAGAACAGCACTGCCATGCTTACCACATTCAACGAGGTTGATATGACGCGTATCATGGAGATACGTAAATTATATAAAGACAATTTTAAAGAAATACATGGCGTCAATCTTGGCTTTATGTCAT
>JABDEZ010000147.1 GCA_013286835.1 Bacteroidota bacterium | reverse complement strand
AATATCCCCACTGTAACCAACTTTGGTAACTTCAACAACATCCTACCAGATTCCCCTTCAACTCTGTATATCGCTTTTGATGCACAATTTAAGAACTGGTATGTGTTTGTAGCAGGTGGTACCAATGTAAGCAACTCTGCACTGGCACGTATCGACTTCCGTTCAAGCCTTGGCAACAACACACCAAATATTGTAAACTTCGGCAACCTGTATAATAAAATGAACGGCCCTAAGGGGCTGTTTGTAGGCTACGATGCAGACCAGACACGCTGGTATGGCTATTGCGTGAACAAGGCAAGCAGTACAATGGTGCGTTTCGACTTTGACAATAACATTTCCAATACTCCACTTGTAAATGACATCGGTAACCCGGGCGGTAATTCATTGTCTAACCCTGCGGATATGGTTGCTCAGCTAGATAATGGCAACTGGTATTTCTTTGTTGTGAACGATGGCAATAACAGCCTTAGCCGCATTGATTTTGGCAATACGCTGAACAACCTCTCCCCTATTGGCAACCCGCTTACTATCAATGGAGACCAGCTGGATAACCCGACATCTATAACCATTACTGAAGACTGCGGTAATTACCACTTGTTCATCCCGGTAAAGAACATATTAGTACCTGGACAATATAATATCACCCGTGTAGATATGGGTAATATTACCGGTACATCAGCGCAGTTGGGCGGCTATTATGGCCTTAATCTGGGCAATGTAGGCCAGGAAGAAAATCCCACTTCAATATCCCGCGTCATCAGGGATTATGACAACGTGTATGCTTTTGTAACAGACACTGCCAACAACCTTATACGACTTACTTTTGCTACCTGCCAAAACTCATCTATACACTCCAGCACGTCTAAAACACCACCTGAGTTTTCTTACACCAATACAACAGATTCACCAACAGTTTACAACATCTACTTTGCAGTTGATGAAGGGCTGCCTACACAACAGGTTGCCTGCCAGACTATCACTGTATTACCTTACCCTAAAATATTCCTGTTCCCAAGCGATACAAGTATCTGTATGAATGATACCATATTGCTCAGGGCTATATCAGGCGAAGCGCTAACATTCAGATGGTCACCACTGTACAACATATCTGACAGTGTAGGTACAAGTGTAAGGGCATGGCCTAAATATTCATTAAAGTACAACCTTGAAGTGCCTTTTGCTGATGGTTGCGTAGTAGATACTTTCGTGAACATACATGTGAAACAAGTAGTTGCAGATGCAGGTCCTGACAGACAGATATCTGACGGCGGCAAAACTATACTGGGCGGACCAAATACCTCTATAGGTGCAGGCTTCACTTATTTATGGACACCTAACCAGTTCCTGGACAACGTAGCAGGCACTAACCCTGTTGCAGACCCTGCCAACGACTTCACTTACTATCTTACTGTTTCAAGTTACCTGAACGACTCTGTGACCTGCTCGGCAAAAGATACGGTGGTGGTGCATGTAGGTTGCGATAACATACATCTTCCCAACGCATTTATACCCGGCAGCACCAACAGTACTACCAACCATTTCGCTATTCTGAATAAGGAGATCGTAAAGCTGGACTACTTCCGTGTATTTGACAGATGGGGTAACAAGGTATTTGAAACTACCGACCCTACCCAAGGATGGGATGGGATGGAGAATGGTACTAATGCCCCGGTTGGCGTGTATGTTTGGGAAATACAGGGCTATTGCTCTGCTGGCCAACGTTTCACAAGGGCGGGTAACGTAACCCTATTACGATAAGTCTGCGGCTTCCTAAACATAACGAAACCTAAGATAATGGCTGCTTATTTATTTCAGGTGGAATTGCCGGAAATAACCGAGGAAATAAACAAGGTCATACCTGCCCACAGGGAGTATGTAAATAAGCTGTTTGCCGAGGGCCGTATGCTCTCTTACAGCGTATCTCAGTACAGAACCTTGATATGGTGTGTGATAAACGCGGAAGAAGAACAGGAGGCTATGGAGATCGTTTTGCAACTTCCGCTCTACCCTTATTTTTCAGATGTGGTATGTCATCCGTTACTGTTCCACAATACCTTGCCGGCCACCTTACCGGGCATATCGCTGAACTAAGCAACCAGTTGTTCATAATAGACTACCAACAAAATACTTAAAAGATCTGCCAAGCAATGGCGGATCTTTTTATGCCCTAATGCATCGAAAACTTTAAAATATATCTATACATTTGTAACAACAAAACCCATCTATGAAAACAGTTAACTGGACCATAGTAATTCTGCGTTACATCGCGTCATTTGCATTTGCACTTTATTTCGCGCTGTACAAGCCAGAGATGGCATTGTGGTTAAGAGGAACATTTGTTGTCTTGTTGCTGGTGCCTACCATTGCAGATATGGTAAGGACTTATAAATTTTACCAGCAAAACATAAAGCAACGCTAACCCCCATAAAGTGTTGCATAGATAAAAGGTATTGGCTGCACGGCATCACGAGTGGACTAAAGCAGCTGTCAAATTCTAGGAAAAAAAGCTGAACCTATATTCCGCTACCTTTTTTGCAGCGATCCTTCATCGCCTGCAAAAACCAGTGGCCCCGTGTTTCTTTCACGCTAGACAGACAACTCCGATCAAAATACCATGAGATAGAATTCCTTAGCCCGGCACAACAGTAGCACTAAAACTAAATAGTAGCATCTCCGGGGCGCATGCCGTAATGCGCACACGGTCTCTTTTTCTTTTGCTACTTTTCTTTTGGAGAAGCAAAAGAAAAGTAGGATCATGCCGGACAGAAACACGGGACAAACCTAAACGAGGTAGAATTCCTTAGCCCGGCACAACAGTAGCACTAAAGCTAAATAGTACCAACTCCGGGGCGCATGCCGTAATGCGCACACGGTCTCTTTTTCTTTTGCTACTTTTCTTTTGG
>JABDEZ010000146.1 GCA_013286835.1 Bacteroidota bacterium | reverse complement strand
GCCACGATTTGTAAAATGCTTTCCTGGCGACTCAAAATCCCAAACTTACCCTGTCCGGTACCGGACAGACCAGACAGTTGGGTAAAAAGTAATATCAGCCACAGCAAACCCTTTCAGCCCACAAGAAATACTAAGTGTCCGATTTTCGTTTTTATTTCGGACAGGACAACCTTCTAACATAAATTATAAACGCCGACCCTAAAATTTCAGAATACTTTGATTATACCTTAGAGTTTCTCTTGTTATCGTACGTTAAACTTTATCCAGCTGTACATAGGTATGGCAATGGAAGGGGTAAAATAAGACTCCTCCAGTCCCTGGATGAAATGTAAAAACATTTCCGCCCTCACATATGGTACATCTACTTCGCTATCATTTTTGGTTTGATTCAATAACGCATTAGTTTTTATACCTTCGGGTAACCCTAACAACATACTGTACATATTTTTTCCTGCGTCAACTGCAATAATTTATTGTGGATGTTAAGCCGGGTATTTATGCAGTGAATTTTTCCGAAATAGTGCTTATAATAAAAAATATAGTTGGTATATGACTAAAGCAATAAAACTTCATTTTCAGTGCCTGGTATTACTTGCGGCATCGTTGTTTATGAGTACCCAGGCATCTGCTACACACATATTTGGTATAGACCTTTACTACACTTATGTGAGTGGTAATACTTACACCATTAATATGGCTATATACGGGGATTGTGCCGCAGCTAATGCAAGTACTGCATTTAATGCTCTATATACTGATATGCCGGAGGTGCAGATATACAATGGCAATTTTATCTATCAAACAGTGAGCCTGAATCCCATAAGCCCGGAAGGTATTGAAGTAACACCAGTTTGTACCAGCGATACAAATAATACTACCTGCAGCAATCCGGCAAATACTGTTCCCGGTGTAAGAAAGTTTACCTATTCCAAGACGGTTACGCTTAGCGGGCCATCTGCAAACTGGGTATTTCATTTTGATGGCGCATTGGGTAATAACACCAATGCCGGGCGCAGCAGCACCATAACAAACGTTTTAGGTAACGGAACATCGGTCATATCCCTGGATGCGCAACTTAATAATCTTACTGCACCAAATTCATCTTCTGTTTATACCACTATCCCAACACCTTTCTTTTGTGATAACGTGCCGGCAAACTTTAATCCTGGCGCTGTAGATCCTAACGGGGATAGCTTATCGTTTGCCCTCGTACCGGGTATCAATCAAACAACCGGGAGCTCAGTTAATTATGTATCTCCATATACGGCAACCCAGCCATTGGCAGTAACGCCGGGTTCTTTTATCTTTAATTCATCTACCGGCCAGCTAACCTTTACACCTAATTTGATACAACGGTCGCTTGTTGTATATACGGTTTCTGAATACAGGGCCGGTGTGCTTGTAGGCACCAGCCAACGGGAGATGACTGTTGTTACCCTTACATGTAACAGTATTCCACCTACAGGCCGTATTTCCAACATTAGTGCAGCAGGTTCAGGGATTAATATAATAGATAGTACCCATCTGAGTGCATGTGATAATGCGGGAGCTTTTTCCTTCCATATTAGTCCGTTAGATTCCACTACTAACGTAACTATTACAGCAGCGGGAGTGCCGGCAGGGGCCACGTTTAATGTGAGTAATAATAGCACCACTACGGCGCAGGGTGTTTTTGC
Source organism: Bacteroidota bacterium (assembly GCA_013286835.1). GTDB lineage: Bacteria > Bacteroidota > Bacteroidia > Chitinophagales > Chitinophagaceae > JABDEZ01. The sequence goes on along the minus strand of JABDEZ010000146.1, from coordinate 1,240 downwards.
ATGGAATACTACAGGAATAACAGCTAGTACCTATACGTTCTACATTACCTTTAAGAGCGATGCCTGCCCGCTTGCCAGCACACAAACCGTGGCATACAGTGTAATTGTATCGCCTACCACAACACCTACGATAGCAATAGCGACAACTGATACCGCCAGTGTATTTTGTGTAGGCGCACCAATGCACTTTGCCGCAACTGCCACCGATACCGGAACTAGTCCGTCTTACCAATGGAAAAAGAATGGCATAAATGTAGGTACGAGCAGCATTACATATACCAATGCGGCAGCTGCAAATGGTGATGTCATTACCTGTGTACTTACATCTAACGGCCTTTGTTTAACTACCAATACTGCCACCAGTAATGCTATAACCCCAGCTGTACATTCTTCAACAATACCTGTTGTTACTATAACAGATAATGCTAGGCCTATCATTTGTTCGGGTATACCTGTTACCTTTACCGCAAGCGCAACTGATACCGGTACTGCTGCTACTTACCAGTGGCAAAGAAATGGTGTTGCTATAACTGGTGCAACTCAAAGTGTTTACATAGATAACAATTTAGCCCAGGGAGATACCATTCTCTGCGTTGTGAACAGTAATGCACCTGTATGCGCTATACCAGGTATGAGCCCGTATATAGCACCTACCGTATTTCCTGCTCCCGATACCACAGTTACAACATCAGGACTTATACATGTTTGCCTTGGCGACAGCGTGACATTACAATCTGCGGGAGTCGGAACCACTTATCAATGGCAGAGGAATGGTGTAAATATTAATGGGGCAAATGCAACTACATATACTGTACATACTACCGGTAATTATACAGTCTATGTTTCAAATACTTTTGGCTGCGCAGTTACCTCATCAGTTGTCCCCGTTACCATATCTCCTGTACCACCGGCACTGCTCTCCAATATAGGCGGGTACCTGAATATTTGTACAAATGACAGTCTGCTGCTTGGGGCCCCAATCAGCTATACGCAAAGTTATGTTTATGAATGGTACTGGGATGGTAACATAATAAACGGTGCAACCAGTGCAAGTTATATAACCAGGACAGCAGGTGCATACCAGGTAACTGTGTCCGACCATCAATGTTTAAGTAAGTCCAACATTCTTACCGTGACCACAATACAGGCACCTGTAGATACGCTGCTTTCCTACGGTCAAACCATTATATGCCCCGGAGGAACCGGAGTTACTTTAGCGGGAGGTACTGCCAGCAACCCT
>JABDEZ010000145.1 GCA_013286835.1 Bacteroidota bacterium | reverse complement strand
ATAAAAAGGCTGGGACTTGTTGTGGATACGAGTGTAACATGGTACCCATTCTCTAGTGTGCTGCTTGTAGCCGGCTATACAGATGATGATGCCAAAAAATATATAAACGGCATTGAAAAGCTGGAGTTGTTGCAATATGTGGACCCTACGAAGTACAGGGATGAAGAGCGGGAACTGATACCGGTAGCACGTAAATTCCTGCCTGAAGAAATATTGAAATACTTACGGAAAAACCTTCCCTTTGGTGATTTCCTGGATGATTATACACAGGTATTGAAAGATATACCTGCCGCCGAGGTAAAAGAGCAGGTTTGGGAATACCTGCTACCAAAGTACCATAAGTTGTTTGAACGGTATCAAAATTTCAGCCTGTCCTTTCTTAAAACAAAGGCAGGGGCACTGTCTTCAACAGCATTAAGCCCCGTGCAGTTTGCCGATCCCTCAGTACACCCGCAACTGAGCGTGCAAAAAGCCGGCAAGGGTTACGATGTTACTCTTTCATGGGCAATAGATGGGAGGGCTGTACCACACAGTGATGTGCAGCCTTTTAATGCAGCCCTGTTCTTATACGACTATAAGTTGTTCTGCACAGCTAACATAAAAGAAATAGCTATTACCGAACAGTTTCCACCCAACGGCATACTCCACATCAGTCAAAAAGAATGGCCGAGGTACCTGGAGCAAACGCTTATTCCGTGGAGTCACAATCTGCACATCAACTTTGATGACGAGTTGATAGAAACAATAGAGAAGGCAAAGCCAGAATACCATTTGTATTTGCAGGAGCGTGACCAGATGCTAGTGCTGACCCCTGCATTCCTATATGATAATATAGAGGTGAAGTGGGGCTATTTTGGCGATGTGATACAGCCACACGAAGGTGTGGTACGCATTGTGCAACGCAATGAAGCTGCTGAACAGGAATTTATAAATATGCTGCGCTATATGCATAGCGATATGCAACAAAACTTTAAGGAACACTTCATGTACATGCCGGGCAGCAGTGTGCTGGCAAACAACTGGTTCTTCAGGTTCACAGATACCATGAAGGAGTGGAATGTAGTGTTGTTTGGTTTTGAAGGGTTGAAGAACCTGCGCATCAATACCCATAAGCCGGATACGCATGTACACGTAACCAGCGAGATAGATTGGTTTGACGCCAATATAGAAATTAAGTTTGGTGAGCAGTCTGTTACTGTTGAAGAGGTAAAGAAGGCATTGACCCAAAAGCAAAATTTTGTGCGACTGGGCGACGGGTCTATAGGTTTGTTGCCCGAAGACTGGTTGAAAAAATATGCCCTGCTCTTTAAGGTGGGTGATACCAGGGGCACGCGTGTACGCTTAAAGAAATATCATTTTAGCGTGCTGGATGAACTGCTGGCAGACGTTGATGAACAGGCGCTGCAACAGGAGCTTGAAGATAAAAAGGCACAGCTGAATAGTATTATTACAAGCGATTTTAGCCATATAGAACCTCCTGTGCAGCTAAAAGCGTTATTACGCCCATACCAGCTTGCCGGCTTTCAATGGTTGTTGTTTTTGAAGGAAGCAGGGTGGGGTGGCATACTTGCAGATGACATGGGGTTGGGTAAAACTGTGCAAACGCTTACCTTCTTCCAGCATATAAAGAATGCGCACCCTGATGCTAAGTTTATGGTGGTATGCCCTACCACGCTTATGTATAACTGGGAGAATGAAATAAAAAAATTCACACCAGACCTCACGCATTTCATACATCATGGTCCTAAAAGAACATCACAGGCACAGGTTTTTGATGGTTTTGATGTTACCATAACTACCTATGGCACTATGCGCAGTGATATAAAGATGTTTAAAGACATTGTGTATGACTATGTGGTGCTAGATGAGTCGCAATCGATCAAAAACCCACAGTCGCAGGTGGCGAAGGCATCTCTGCTGCTCAATAGCAAGAATAGATTGGCGCTAAGCGGTACACCTGTGCAGAACAATACATTTGATCTGTATGCGCAAATGAACTTCCTAAACCCGGGTATGCTGGGCAGCAGGGAGTTTTTTATGAACGAGTTTGCTACACCAATAGATAAGTTCCAGGAAGATGAGGTGAAGCAACAATTAAAGAAACTAACTTACCCATTCCTGCTGCGTCGTACTAAGGAACAAGTTGCTAAAGACCTGCCTGAAAAAACAGAGACTATCCTGTTTTGTGAAATGGGCGACGAGCAGCGTAAAATATACGAATCGTACCGCAATACCTACCGTTCCCAGATATTGGGTATGATAGAGGAGCGCGGCATAGAACGCTCTACCATGCACATACTGCAGGGACTTACAAAGCTGCGCCAGATATGCGATTCGCCAGCCATATTGAATGAAGAGCACGATTATGGTAACCACTCCGTAAAACTGGAAGAGCTGACACGTGAACTTACTGAGAATGTAGGAGAGCATAAAGCGCTTATCTTCTCTCAATTCCTGGGGATGTTGGGGCTTATACGCGACCACCTGAAGAAAGAAGGCATTCCATATGCTTATTTTGATGGCAGCTCATCGTCGACCGAGCGCGAACGTAACATACAATTATTCCAGAACGATGATACCTGCAGGGTGTTCCTTATATCGCTTAAAGCAGGTGGTATAGGGCTTAACCTTACCGCTGCCGATTACGTTTACATTGTTGACCCATGGTGGAACCCTGCCGTGGAACAACAAGCAATAGACCGGACGCACCGTATAGGGCAAACCAAGAATATCTTTGCATATCGCCTTATTTGTAAAGAAACCATAGAGGAGAAAATGCTCCAGTTGCAAGAGCGTAAACGTGCGTTGGCCAATGAACTGGTTTCTGATGATAATGCCTTCCTGAAGAAACTGACGAAGGACGATATTGCGTTCTTATTTAGTTAGCCATCATGAATCTATAAACATAATTGCTTAGCGCAGGCTGGTATTTGCATGCTTAATA
>JABDEZ010000144.1:622-3004 GCA_013286835.1 Bacteroidota bacterium | reverse complement strand
TTCTGGTCAAGCGATACACTTACTACTGTAAAGCCTTTCTTGGCATCTTTAAACTTTTTGGTGCTGTAGTTTTTGTATGCAGCTACCAGTGCCGGACTGCTGCGACGGCAAGGTCCGCACCATGAAGCCCAGAAGTCGAGCAATATAACCCTGTCTTTATTGATCTTTGACAGTTGAATGGTTTCGCCTTTAGGATTTAAAAAAGCTAAATCGGGCGCTTTCTGGCCTAACTGAATCTTTGTATTCTCATATTGCGCATGTGCAAACTGTACCGACAGGGCAAGGAGGAGTGTTGCAAAAATCTTCTTCATTGTTGAGTATCTGTTTTTGTAAAGTAAAGGTAAATATAAAGGATATTACAACACCTATAAGCTTTTATAAATGTAATGTCAATCCATCGTAAGCGAGGAACATGCCATCTGGTAACATACTATTTACCTCGTCGTGCAGGCCTAACTGATGGCTTATGTGTGTGAAGTAAGCAGTTTCTGCACCTGTTTGCCGGACTATTTCTATAGCCTCCTGCATAGTGTAGTGAGATATGTGCGGCTCGTGACGTAAGGCATTGACAACGAACGTTTTACTGCCTTTTATCTTATCCATTTCCTCTGGAGCAATGTAGTTGGCATCTGTTATATAGGTGAAATCATTTATCCTGAAACCGAGTACTTCGAGCTTGTAATGCAATACACGTATGGGGGTAATTTTAAGCCCGTTTATATTAATTACATCGTTGCTATTTATGGTATGCAGGTTTACTTTTGGTATGCCCGGATAAGTATGATCGCTAAAAATGTAATAAAACTCACGTTTTAATCCTTCCTGTGTGGCGGCTGTAGCGTACACTTCCATGGCTTTATTATCATGGTAATTGTATGCCCGCACATCATCGAGCCCCGCAATATGATCTTTGTGGCCGTGGGTGAAGACAATAGCATCCAGCTTATGCACTTTGGCCCGCAACATCTGGTACCTGAAGTCTGGCCCACTATCTATAACAATACTGGCTTCTGGCGTTTGTATCCACACAGAGCTGCGCAACCTATTGTCTTTAGGATTGTGCGATGTGCATACGGCACAGCCACAACCTATAAATGGTACGCCCTGGGAAGTTCCGGTCCCTAAAAAAGTTACTTTCACTTTACAGGTCCATTTGAGTTTGTACAGAAGGATCGTTGCCTGCAGTGGGAACTATTATGGCCTTATACCATTTCAGCATCTCACCACTAAAATCTTCTTCGTTTACCTGCAGTGTGGGCAATATTTCGACCAGAGAATTGATGCGACCCTCTATACTGAGGAATTTATTAATGACAGCAACCCGTTTATCTTCAAGTACGCAGTAGCCGGAATTGAAGTTGCCTTTCTCGTACCTTATCACGTAGCGCGCCTCTTCATAAAGCTGTTCCAGTTTTTTTAGCGTGTTTGGCGTATATTTGAAGTTCATTCCTATTGATTGGTTTCGATGGTTAAAAGTAGAAAATTAACAGCATTTATAGCGGTTTGGATCGTATCATTCCTTTTTTCATGTAAAATATATGCCCAGGAAGAAAGTACAGGCTATTATGTTGAAGAACCGCGTATATTTTATGGCGGCCTTGTAGCAGGCGCTAACTTTTGCCAGGTAGATGGCGACTATTATGCAGGGTACCATAAAATAGGCGCTAACTTTGGCGGCATTGTATATGCGCAGCTAAAAAAACACATAGCGCTGAGCATGGAGATACTGTATTCTGAAAAAGGCAGTAAAAGCAACTATGTACGCGTGCTAGCAGCTTCTCCTGCATTGGCAATATTGAAATATGGTATTAATACCAACTATGCAGAGATACCTGTGATGCTGAACTATTTTGACAAGCGTAAAAGTCATTTTGGAGTTGGCCTGTCTTATTCACAGCTTGTTGGTTCTACTGAAACCATTCAAACAGATCCCCCGGGGCAACTCCCGATAGACCTGAGCAAGTATCCCTTTAAGAAAAGCGATATAAACGTACTTGCCGGAGCACAACTGCACCTTGTAAAGGGGTTGTTCCTGAATGTGAGGTTCCAGTATTCAGTTGTGCCGTTTCGTACCAATATACCACCAGATCCGTATGCCCGTTCATCGCAGTACCAAAACCTTTGGGTAGTGCGATTTATGTACCTGTTCATATAAAAGCAATTGTACCATGTACAATTTCCCTGTAAAGCTGCCGCTAAGGCTAGACTGGAGCGAGATGGACCTGTTTGGCCATATTAACAATGTGAGCTACTTTAAGTACATACAGGCATCGAGGGTGAATTATTGGGAGGCTATTGCGCTGATAAAAATATTTGAAGAAGATAAGATAGGCCCTATACTTCTTTCGACCTCTTGCCAGTTCATGAAGCCCTTACATTATC
>JABDEZ010000144.1:0-612 GCA_013286835.1 Bacteroidota bacterium | reverse complement strand
GGCAAGCATTGAGTTTATAAAGAATACAAGTTTTGGCATCTACCATCAAATACTGAACCAGGATAACGAAGTGGCAGCTGAAGCCCATGATGTGATAGTGATATACGACTTCAACAAAAATGAAAAAACTCTTTTCCCTGAACGCTTTAAAAAGGCTGTATCAGAACTGGAAGGGAGAGTTTATTAATGCTAGTTGGAGTTATACAGGCTTTGTATTCTGATCTGTATTATCTGCGCCCACTCTTAATACCTGCCTTCTACTAAACGTATAATATAAAGATATTACCATCCAACCCATCCAGAAGAGATAGGCACCCAAGTGGAACCGCTCACCGATTATTTTGTGTGTAAAGTCGTGACGGAAATCGTGGTAAGTGAGATAGAGACCACCCAGGGCCGCGAAGAACAGGAGTATTTGTATTATTACAGATATGGCCCCAGCCAGTTTTCTTTTTAATATTCCCTGTACGGTGAGTAAAATAAGCAGTGTAACAAAAACTGCAAGTGCGCCCTTTTTACCCCACAAATACAAACAGACATTTTATTAAAGAAACTCAGCCCTCCGCCTATTTTGGCTCAACAACATAGCAAATGAAATATTATTTTGCTTCA
>JABDEZ010000143.1 GCA_013286835.1 Bacteroidota bacterium | reverse complement strand
TGTGTGCATTATCAACCGTGGCCAGTGTCATGGCGTTGATCTCGCTAAGTTGGGCGTCTTTGGCCTCTTTAAACCATTTCTGAAAAAAAGAAAGGGGGTCGTCTCCTACGCTCGCTTCATCAAGTGCAGCCAAAGTATATTCTGTGCGAATAGCCGACAAATCCAGTCCCCGGTCAGACATTGACTATTTTTTCTTCTTGTCTTCTGAACCCAGGTACTTGGCCATCACATATATGATCTCAATAGCCATCAGGAATGTAAATACCCAAATAAGAGTAGGGCCAACAGTTTTAGTAACGTTATCGTAAAGAGCGCTCAGCAACAAGTGGGTCATGACTTTATAATTTGTGCGCAAGATACAAAATGGAGTTGTAAAATCATTACACTATAATTTACGGTATTTTGTGTTTAATTTCATTTTCCATTTGCGTGTATAAGTATGTTGCTCAGGCATATTCCTTTTTTAAGAGCGGTGTTTTTTTATTCGTTTACTGCTTTTGGCGGACCGCAGGGGCATATGGGGATGATGGTTCGCACCTTTGTACAAAAAAGAAAGGATGTAACAGAGGATGAGCTGCTATCGTATAACGCATTCTGCCAGATGTTACCAGGCCCCTCTTCAACACAGACTGTGATGCTTATAGCTATGAAAAGAGGAGGGATACCCTTAGCTATTATCACATTATTGTTATGGGTGTTTCCTGCTGCTTTCCTGATGGCACTCTTTTCATTTATAGTTTATTATTTTAATGCCAAGGGGGTTGAGAAAAGTGTTTTTGCCTATGTGCAACCCATGTCTGTAGGGTTTGTATGCTTTGCTGCGGCTAAAATGATGAAGAACAGCACCCAGCACGTGGCCACTACGGTTATTATGCTGGGAGCTTTGCTTACCACTATTGCTGTACGATCGCCATGGGTATTCCCTGCTATTTTGCTGGTTGCGGGTACTATAAGCAACTTTAGTGATAAGCGCATACCTGATACTGTGGAGAAGCCCAAACCCATTAATTGGATAAACTTATGGTTGTTTGCCGCCATATTTATAGTTGCAGGTATATTCAGTGAAATGGCGCATACCAAAGGGGCTGAATGGCCACATGGAAAAATATTTAACGTATTTGAAAACTTTTATCGTTTTGGGAGTATTGTTTTTGGTGGCGGCCAGGCATTGCTGCCTATGATGCTCTTCCAATTTGTGAACCTGCCTAAGAGCCACGGATTACCACCAGCTATAACATCCCCTCAATTACTTACCGGTTATGGTATGGTACAGGCAGTACCTGGCCCCGTTTTTTCTATAGCCTCTTTTATTGGTGGGATGGTAATGAGTGGTTATGGCCCTGTATGGCAAATAATAGGATGCATTACTGCAACTACAGCGTTGTTCCTGCCCAGTACTTTGCTGCTGTTTTTCTTCTTCCCCATATTCCAGAACCTGCGGCACCATGTAGTCATATTCCGTTCGCTTGAAGGTATAAATGCAGCTGTAGTAGGAATAATATGGGCTTCAGGGTTTTTGCTTTTTAAGTCGCTGCCTTTTGAATGGAGCAACCTGGTAGTGATAGGGATAACATTCTGCATCCTGAAATTCACCAAAATACCATCGCCATTTATTGTAATAGGATGGATGTTACTGGGCTGGACTATGAATATGTAAGCCTATGAAGGCTCTTTTAGTAAGGTATTGATATCTGTTATCAGCTTGTTTACTTCATCAATTCTAAGCCCATCATAAAACCCTCTCACCTGTCCGTCCCTATCTACAAGAACATAATGGTTATCGTGGATGAAATCTTTATCTATACTCACGCCTGCAGTGTCATCCTTAGCGCTGATGAGGTAGCTGTAACGGGCCATATCGTATAATTTCTTCTTATCGCCGGTCAGGAACATCCATTGATTGGCATCAGCATCAAAACGCAGGCTGTATTCTTTAAGTGCAGCAACAGTATCTTTTAGCGGATCGACCGTGTGAGAAAGGATCAGTACATTTTTATTGCCCATGAACGCTTTGGCAACGGTAGTGAGATGCTCGTTCATTTTAGGGCATATGCCCCTGCATGTTGCGAAAAAATAAGATACTACATATATTTTCCCTTTTACATCAGCATTGGTAATTACTTTGCCATCCTGATTTACGAAAGAAAAATCTTCAACATGATGACCTGGATTGCCCAGCACAGGCAAAAGAGATCTTTTTTGCTCGTGGGTGACTTTGTAGAAGTACCCGAGAAATGCAATGCCCAGTACTATAAAGAATGATACAAGGAAAACGGTGGTTTTATTCTGTTTCATTTTGTGCTAAAAATATGCGGCCACAAAGATAAGTATCTCTGTGGCCACATGCTTTGTAAACGTTGTTATATTTATTGCGGTATATGTTTCTATACCACTACGTTTATCATTTTGCCTTTCACATAAATGAATTTCTTAACATCTTTGCCTTCCATCCACTTCTGTATTGTACTGTCAGCCAATACTTCATTTTGTATAAATGCCGTTTCCGCATCCAGTGCAAACTCCATTTCTACACGGGTTTTTCCGTTTACAGCTACTGGATATTTCTTACTGTTTTCAGCAATATACTGTTCGTCATGGGCAGGGTAGGCTGCATCCAGCACGCTTGTAGCATGGCCCAGGTTATGCCACAGCTCTTCTGCAAGGTGCGGCGCCAGCGGACTTAATACAATAGCCAGCGGTTGAAGCACAGCGCGTTTGTGGCAGTTGAGGGTAGTAAGATCGTTCACGCAGATCATAAACTGGCTTACAGAAGTATTATATGCCCACTTTTCTATATCGTCTGCGGTCTTCTTTATGGTCTTATGCAGTATGCGCAGTTCAGCCTCTGTAGCTGGTTCATCTGTTACTATCCAGCCTTTTTGCTCATCAGCATATAAGCGCCACAGCTTTTTAAGGAAACGGTGTACGCCCTCTATACCCTTAGTATCCCATGGCTTGCTAATGTCTATAGGGCCCAGGAACATCTCGTACATACGGAAGGTGTCT
>JABDEZ010000142.1:2772-3049 GCA_013286835.1 Bacteroidota bacterium | reverse complement strand
ACTTCAGCAATTATCAACTGGGCCTCAATACCTTGATGCCCAGCGACAAGTCTATAATAGTAGCCCCGAACCCCACCAATAGTGATGCGTTTGTAATGATAGCCACCAAGAACGATGTAAATGCACAGATACAGGTTACCGATATTGCCGGGCGCGTTGTTTACACCACAGCACAGCAAACCTCAGGGCCATTAACGCGCATTACGATACCACAGTCTGCTATAGCAACAACAGGCATGTACCTTGTGCATGTAGTTGCCGGCGACCAGGTGCAAAC
>JABDEZ010000142.1:0-2747 GCA_013286835.1 Bacteroidota bacterium | reverse complement strand
TCTGATAAATAATTTATGCTTTCAAAGCAGTTAATGCAATTAAGTTGCATTAACTGCTTATCTTTACCCTATAAAAAATAGCCACAGTAATATTCTTCTGCATCCTGCAATGAAACAACGGGTAATAAAAATATTAAGCACTCTCATGTTTGCGGTATTCCTATATGGTACCGTACCACCTGAGTATTTGCACGATGTTTTTGCCCAACACCACGATACTATTGAGGGTGTGTATAAGAAAGGGGAGTTTCACCTCAGCAAGGCGCATGTGCATTGTGCATTCCTGGGTATTACTTTTGGTAGCTTCCTATTTTCAGAACATATCTTTTATAAACCTGCGGCACTTTCCCATGCCTCTAAGTGGGTAATGCCAGGTTACAATTTTCATTTACCATCTGCTTACTATTTCTATTCTCTAAGGGGGCCCCCGTCTTTCATTTCTTAACGGCCTCTTGTACGGGTGTATCCATACACCGGTAACAACTTTATTGTCTAAAATTAAATGAACAGAAATGGCGCGTTTTTATACCGCCTCCTTGCTGTTGTTTGTCCTTGCGTTGCCTGCACAGGTATGCAAGGGGCAAAACTGCACCTCCAGGGTAAGCGGCTATGTGGCAGATGGGCACAATAACCCTGTAACAGGGGCTTTTGTAACCCTCCTCCATACTTCTCTTGGCGCAGCAACAGATACAGGTGGCTACTTTTCCATTAGCAATGTTTGCATGGGTGCAGATACGCTTTTGTGTCAGTCAATAGGGCACAAAGCACTATTCGTGCCAGTAAATGTAGTGGGTGATGCATCGGTCAGGATTACGTTTGCACAAAACGCCAACGAGCTGCAGGAAGTTGTAGTAAATGGCATAAAGCAACAAGACCTGCGCACGGTAACAACTGCTGAGCTGACCGGCATAGCATTATTACAAGTCAGGGGCGCCTCCCTGGGCGATGCATTGAAAGACATGCCAGGACTCAATGCCATACAAACCGGCCCGAGCCTTTCCAAACCCGTTATACATGGTTTGCATAGCAACAGGGTATTACTGATAAATGATGGTGTGCGGCAGGAAGGACAGCAATGGGGTTCCGAGCATGCGCCGGAAATAGACCCTTTCATCGCTAATAAAATAACGATTGTGAAAGGTGATGCAAGCGTGCGTTACGGATCAGATGCAATTGGCGGGGTTATATTATTGAGCCCTGACGATTTGCCAACCAAACCTGGAATATCAGGCGATGTATATCTTGTAGGCGCAACTAATGGGCAAATGGGGGCTTTTTCAGGCCTGCTGCAAGGAGCTTTTGATAAAAAGCTAAAAGGGCTTTCATGGCGCATACAGGGCACACTAAAGGAAGCTGGCAATTTTCACACGCCCCACTACTATCTGCTTAATACAGGCCTCAGGGAAGGTGATTTTTCAGCTAATCTCTGCTATAAAGTAAAACGGTTTGATTTTGACCTTTATTACAGCCAGTATAATACCGAGGTAGGAATATACCTGGGTGCAGAAAGTACCAGCATTAAGGACATTGATAGCAGTTTTGCACATCATTCGCTTCCTTCGTATTTTAAATATGATATCACGAGGAGTTATCAGACTGTTTATCATGACCTCTTGAGGGCAAAGGCCACTTATGATCTGAACGAAAAGGGAAAACTCGAGTTGACTGCAGGCAGACAAAATGATGTAAGGAAAGAGTATGATGTGGATGTTCCTTACGGAATAACTTCCGTAAATGAATACACTATTCCGCAACTAACGTTTCAACTGATAACGCATACTGTTGACCTCATTTATACACAACATGCCAAAAATGGTTTTTCGGGAAGTATGGGTATCACCGGAGCAACGTCTGGTGATATACAGGGAGGGGTCAGATACTTGCTTCCTAATTTCAGGGATTATAATGGAGGCGCTTTTGCAATAGAGCGATATACATTAAAAAAGTTCACTTTTGAAGCTGGTTTGCGTTACGATTACCGATGGCTACGTGTTTATGAAAGAAACACTAATACCCAGGCAATTTATTATGAAACATACCAATACAATAATGCTTCGGGTACCGTAGGGAGCACCTATCATTATAACGAGCACCTTTCTGCAAGTTTAAATGTAGGAACTGCCTGGCGTGCCCCAAGTATCAATGAGATGTATATAAATGGCATACATTTTAGCAATGGTTCGTACGAAGTTGGCGACTCCGCATTAAAGTCAGAACGCTCTATCAATACAGGGCTCTCAGTAAATTACACATCGAGAAAATTGAGGGCAACGATAGATGCTTATTACAATAGTATCAGTCACTATATATTTGAATACCCTACCCTAAAATTCAGGGCACTCGCAAGTGGCACCTTTCCTGAATTTGATTTTACACAGGCGAATGTCGTAATTCACGGAATTGACGCACAGGTACAGTATGATTTTCTGCCACAACTCACATTTCAGTCAAAAACTACTATTGTCCGTGGGTACAACCAAACAATACAAAACTGGCTTATTTATATGCCGGAGGATCGTTTTGAAAATGGAGTAGAGTTCCATTTACCGAAGATCGCAAAGATGGACCAGCCCTACATATCGGTGTCTAATTTAAGTGTACTAAAACAAATCAGAGTGCCGCCCAACAGCGATTTTGTACCTCCGCCGAATGGTTATTCAATCTTTAATTTCAATGCTGGCTTTATAATACCGGTAATGCAAAACACACTGAATGTGAATTTTGCAGTAAACAATTTTACCAACGTT
>JABDEZ010000141.1 GCA_013286835.1 Bacteroidota bacterium | reverse complement strand
GACGACTGGAAGCCTGCCGGGCCTGTCCATGAGTATTCGGGGGCAGTGGTACCGGCATACAATTTTAAAGTATCGTGCAGGCAAAGAAGTGATGTACCTGAAACGGAGGGATAAGGTGGTGGCAACGCTGTAACTACCACGATCGTATCTATACTGGGGCAACCATTGCCCGATGTTGAGGTTGCTATGTACGTAGTTGGTATAGTAGGGCTATCAATTGGGTTTTGGCAATTTGTACAACTCAATGCGCTTACCGGCGACCCGCCGGGAAGCGCTATCCAGGTATATGGGCTTACACCACTGGCCGCAAGCGTAAATTTACTACCCAGGCAACCAATATCAGTTACATTTGTATGGGCGACAGGAAAAATATATAAGGGCAACGTAAAAGAATTGGCTTCAGTTATACCGGGAGGCGCACAAGATGAATCAGTAACAGTTATGGTAAGTATCTTAATGCCAGTATCAGATGTAGTAGGTGACCATGAAAAACAACCATACATAGAATTTGTATATGCACCTGTATAGGTAAGCGTTGACCCCGGTGCAACTATAGCATGATTATCTGATGGCACAAGTACCGCTGACCTATTGGCAGAAACAGCCGTAAAACAGAAGTGCAAAGGACTGCCGCCACAATCATGTATCTTCCCGTTAACAAGGTGTATGGTTGTAGTATCGGGCTCCACAACGGGCGACGATATATTACAAGCTATAACGTGTACTTGTATATCACGCATAGTTGAGCTTATGGCTACATGGTTCCGGTATTCTGTTACCCGCAACGTAAGCGTATAGGAACCAATTGCTGAAGGGGTAAAATTCATTTGCCCGGTAACCGTATCCAGCACAAAAGTATTATTGGTCGCTATTGGGTTATCCTGTAGGTTAAATAAACCTGAAAGGAATTGAATATTAACAGGAGCATCATTACAACCATTTTCTGATTCCGGTTGTATGATCTGATATCCCAAAGAGTCATTATTCACGTCATAAGCGCCATTGTTATACGCATATGGCTGGTTATCACATACATACGGTACTGGTTTCACCGTAAATTCTGCCGAACTATTGCCTTGTGCAAGTATATTATTTAAAGTTGCCTGAACATAAAAGCTGGTATTGCTTGCATTTAACAGGTTACTATTGGTATTTCTTGCAGTTTGTGTTACTGAGAATGTCCAGGTAGTACAGCGGTAAGTTAACACCAGGTCGCCTTCATACCAAAACTCCTGGTAACCAGGAATAGCGCTATTGGGAAGAGTACACGTTGTAGGGTATCCGGAGCAACCCGAACTAACAGGTGTCCCGTTACTGTCGGTGCCATTAATGAAAACCGATTTGGACAAGATTATGCTATTGAGAAATGCGTTGCAAGAATTTTTATAACACATTTGTACGTCACTGGGTTCCGGAACCGTACTTGAGCAATCGCGGTACAGCTTAAAGATAAAATGATAGGTAGAATCATGACTACATGTATAGGTAAGCTCTCCACCCGCAATATGGCTGGCATAACTCCTGGTGGTACAAAAAAAGGTAACAAACAAAAATAGGATAGGTAATAATTTACTTTTCATCAGTTCTGTATGTACGATAGTGACAATAATATAAAAATAAGGATAATCAGTGAGCAACCTTACCTCTGTGGTATAATACTAGCTTTATGGGGTAGAATAAAATATTTTTACAATTCTGCAAACCTAGTATCATAACCACGGGCAATAGGTTAATATATGTTATAGACGGTTATTTAGTGTTAATACTTTGATGACAATTCGCAAAAATTTATAAATAAGGTGGTTCTGCTTTTAACAAAAGGGTTTAAATCGGGCACATCGTAGCCCAGCTAAAATCAGTACATTTATATAACCATTTCAAAGCTTCTGCCCCTATTATCGATGCAAAAATATTTACTCTTCTTTCTTTTTATTTTGGGCTTCCACATTGCTGTTGCCCAGGTACCATCTTCCGTTATAGATTCCCTACAGCCATCATGCAATGGCGTTTGCGATGGCTATGCACGGGTAAAGATCACCGGCGGCACACCCCCATACAGCCTGTTTTGGAACACTACACCTGTTCAGTCCACAACGTCTGCTTCCAACCTCTGCCCCGGCACATATCGGGTAACCATTTTAGATGCTAATAATCTGTCCACCATCAGCACTGTTACTATTCCTATTGATGTAGTACATGCTACTGTGACCCATACCAACCTTAGTTGTCGCAACTACGGGGTAGATACTGCCATTATAGCTGCGGCATCTTCTCTTGGCCCCTTCAGTTATGTATGGAACAACAGGCCCGCTACCGCAAGCGATACTGCTACTAACTTCCCGGTAGGGGCAAACACGGTATTAACCACCGATGCTTATGGCTGCACAACAACCGATACCTTCATCATCCTGCAACCTACAGAAATAACGTTCAGTAATGTGGCGCACAGTGCACTATGCTATGACAGCAGTTCTGGCAGCATAACCACCACCCTTACTGGTGGCACCGCCCCTTATAGTTACGAATGGGACAATGACACTACGTTAGACACCATCAACCTCAGCCACGCATCCGCAGGTATGCATGTATTAACAGTGAAGGATTCTACGAATTGTGTGGTTACAGATACGGCATACGTCTCCCAGCCTACTCCTATCTCTTTCACTTTCTCTCCCTTCAACCTTACCTGTTACAATAGCGGCAATGGTGTAATAGATGTAGTTGCTTCAGGTGGCACCCCACCCTATTCTTATAGTTGGAACACCACTCCACCGCAAGCAATAACGCTTATAAAATACTTGTCTGCGGGTACCTATACAGTTACAGTTACCGATAGCAATAATTGTATAGTATCTGATTCTGTAACACTTACCCAGCCACCTTTACTTTCAGACAGTACACAGAAAACAGATCTTATTTGCTATGGCCGGCACAATGGCCGCGGCGAAGTATTCCCATTTGGGGGCGTACCACCCTACCATATAACATGGATAAACCCTGCAGTTACAGGGAATATAGACAGCACATTGACAGGTGGTGCCAACCCGGTATCTATATCAGATGCAAACGGCTGCTACGCGCTTGATACCATTAAAATATCTCAGCCA
>JABDEZ010000140.1 GCA_013286835.1 Bacteroidota bacterium | reverse complement strand
GCACTGTCTATGCTGAAAACGCCGGTATCTGCATTGGTATCGCTGCCCGATCAGAAATTCGTTTATGTATATGACAGGGTAAAGCACTGGACCTTTATGGTAGAGTTGATAGCAGTATCTAAAGATATTGATCCTAAACGCACTTATCCGTTTGTAGTACGTAAAGAAGGTGTTGCACCTGGCCAGTATGGCATAAAGGGTGTAAACATTGATAAGCTGCTTGAAGTAGAGGAAAAATATGATCTTGGGGCCGATGAAATGGCAGAGGGCTTTGGTAACGAAGGCGAGGAGAGTAATGGCAGCGACGATCTGACAGATTCAGGGCACGAAGAGGATATGGGCGGCAGTCTTGATGAATAACTCGTGGCTACTATGTCTGAGGTGATGCAATAGTATTAGACAGCTGCCGATAGTGTAATGTCAGGATAATCAATGATTTATCTTACATAAATCTTTGCAATCACTGCGAAGTTTTTCGCAAATGATTAGTTAATAACATTATTTTTGTAGATAAGCTGTAAGTTTAGTCTTTGTGCAGCACGAGATATACTAAAATAGCATGGGTTTAAGGCGTTACATTTTATCTACATTAGTGTTTCTTACCTTCGTAGTGTGCCTGTTTACGGGGCATGCGTTCTATCTCTATTTCAATCCCTCATTTGCTGGCAGCTTACCTAACCTTATTCTTTCAATTCTTATATACCCATTGTTTGGTTTTGGTAGCGTATTTACACTCTTCCTCATTAGGAAAAGAGCAAAACAAAAAATTAAAGAAAGATACAGCGATGAATTGCTCGAACAAACTTATAAGAATATTGTAGAGAGTTCGGGTGTCTCAAGTATTGTGGTGGATAAGAATGGTGATATCAAATTTGTTAGCAAGAACATAGGTCGCCTTTCAGGTTTTGAGGCCGAAGAACTGTTAGGCATACCCCTCATAAAATGTATCCCTGCCGATTTTCATGAGCCTATCACAAATGTGATTAACAATATGAGCACTACTGCTTCGTACGAAGACAGTATGCAGGTGCTCATTATTACAAAAGCGCAGCAGCGCAAGTGGGTATCATGTCGCATGTACCCGGTAAAAGACAGTGCAGGCAATATACAGGAACTGCAATTGATGTTGTGGGATATAGACAAGGAGAAAAAATTGCAATTGCAGCTGGATGTAGCAGAAATGGAAAATAGCCACCAGCAACACCTGTTGCAGACGGTCATCAACCTATCGCCGGCAATTGTATATTTAAAAAAGCCGGACGGGGAATATGTATTGACCAATAGTAAAATGAAAGAAGTAACGGGGACACGGACTGATAAAGAGGTCACCTTATTTATGGCTGAATACAATTCGGGGGAGCGGGCAGAAAAGTTTTTAGCTGAAGAACGAACTGTAGTTGAAGACAAACAAGTAGTAACATCTGAAGAGGATTTTTTTCATGCTGATGGAAAGGTTTCCAGCTTTTGGCTAATGAAATTGCCAATTTTCGACGAAAATGGTAATGTCGAGTATATCTGTGGTTTTTATACAGATGTAACTGTTATGAAACAGTCTGAACAGATTATAGTGCAGGCGCGCAAGGAAGCAGAACAGGCAAAAGAAGCCCAGGAGCTCTTTTTGGCCAATATGAGCCACGAGATCAGGACCCCTATGAATGGAATAATAGGGCTCACCAACCTGGTAATGGGCAGCACCCTTAGCATAGACCAACGCGATTACATGGAATCGATACAGGAGTCGGCGCAGAACCTGCTTTCTATAATTAACGACTTACTCGATTTTTCAAAAATAAAATCAGGTAAATTCCACCTCGAGGTAGCTGATTTTAATCCGGACAGTGCTATTAAAAAAGCCATATATCCGCTCAACTTCAAGGCAAATGAGAAAAATATATCGCTGAAGTGTTATATAGATACTACGGTACCCAATATGATAAAAGGTGATGCACTAAGGCTGCACCAGGTGATCACTAATCTGGTGGGCAATGCCATAAAGTTCACCCACCAGGGCCTTGTTGAGGTAAAGGTATATGCGGTATCTAAAACCGATACTACTATTATACTTGGCATTGATGTGATAGATAGCGGTATAGGTATAATTGAAGAAAAGCTGAAAGACGTATTTGAAAGTTATGCGCAGAGCGATACAAATACATCACGGCTCTATGGGGGCACAGGTTTGGGCCTCGCTATTGTAAAACAGTTGGCAGAGCTGCAGGATGGTACAGTAAGTGTAAAAAGCGAAATAGGAAAAGGATCGACTTTTACAGTACATATACCATATGCCATAACGCAGACTGATGAAGGTGACATAGACAATACACAAGCCATGAAACGTGAATATAAAGAACTGATGCAGGGGATAAAGGTACTTGTAGCAGAAGACAACCTCATCAACCAGAAAGTGGTACAGCACACACTTGCAAAGCAAAATGTAACAGTAGCACTAGCTGCAAACGGCCAATTGGCTATAGACATGCTTAAGACAGATGTGTTTGATATAGTGCTGATGGACCTGCAGATGCCCGAACTGGACGGGTACAAAGCCACAGAATACATACGCCAGGTAATGAAAAGCAACATACCCATAGTAGCTATGACCGCAGATGCCTTAAAAGGTGAGTGCGACAAATGCTTTGAAGTTGGCATGAATGGTTACATTACAAAGCCATTTGAACCTAACGAGCTCTACGACAAAATACTGGACCTGGTACAGGTAGCACAGTAAACCCTTTATAAATATTTTACCCATGTAGGTATGGCATTTTGTCCTTACCATTCTGCTATTGTATGGCCTTTACTCATTGTCTTCTTAGTCGTGTTCATGGGAGCTTTTAATTGCATGATTAAAATCACAATGCATTTGCTGGTAAGATCTTGCAGGCTAATAAAAAAAGCATGGTATGGCGGTTGTTGTATTAGGGTACGTTTTTATTATGATGCCATGTATATTGAACTTGCAGAAAATATTTAAAATCGAAACCTTTGCCTCTTCAAAACTTGTAAACTACTCATGACAAATCCCTCATAAAAGAAACAAAAAATTGTTCTTATACCAATGTCAGGTAAAGCATCGTTAAAGTGAAATTAATAATAAGAAGCTTGCCGGTCTGCCTCCAGGTTTTTAAACCAGACAGGA
>JABDEZ010000139.1 GCA_013286835.1 Bacteroidota bacterium | reverse complement strand
TACAGATGGCAACTTCTTCACCAGCACTCCCCTCTACAATCGCGAAAAATTTGAGCGCGAAGGCGCACAGGTAACCGATTATAAAGATGTAACTATAGATGGCTACAAAGGCAAGTACATCTTCATGAAGAACAGCAACAATACTTCTGTCTATACATTGGTATTTGGCGATAGCACATTTTGCACTACTGTACTGGGTGTGTATCCAGACGATGATGAGCAGGAGGGCAAGGAATTAAAAGGCATATTGCAAAGTATAGCTTACGATGTGCATCGCAAGGTAAGCCCGTTCTCTCGTGCTGCATTTACTATAGATGATACAGTATCTGCTTTTAAATTTGCAAAGCTCACTGGCAGCGCCTACATTTTCACTCCCGGTGGTAAAGACGTAAGGTTTAATGACGATGTGCCTTATGTTATTATATCATCATCAGGCTACCGTGCAGGCATACCATTATCTTCCTTGGCCGATACTACTTTTAAGACCATAGAAGATGAGCATGCCATGACTGCAAAAGACATAAAAAACGCTGCCGATACTACTGTGAACAACTATATAGCTTATGAAAGGGAAGTGTATGGTGTAGCTAATGGTAAGCTCACGCTCCTGTACGAGTTGGCCCTGGCAAAAGATAAAACCATGGTCATCTTCACAGGCCATAGCAAAAGCGATTTTGCAACCAACCTGGTTGAGTTTCGTAACCTCGCCCAAACTATAGAGATCAAGTAATACCTTCCTGTAGTGTTTTTCAAACTAAATAAATATCTCTATGCCTTTCAAACACTGTAGCTGTTTGCTGCTATCTGTTGTATTATGTTTCTCCACCCATGCACAAGACAAAAAAATACGGGCATCTTTAAAAGCTGATGTACTCAACTTTCGCAACCAGGCCACACATATGAAAGAGTACAAGGCCGAGCAGAAAAAGAAGGTAGAGCTGGCCACAAAATATGGCGGTCCTGTTAAAATAGTAATAGAGATAGATGCCGATACAACTATTGAAGACGATGGAGCCTGGGACCCGGCAGATAACGTTATTACCGGCTACATAAAAGAAGAAACCCCAACAGAAAGTGTTATCGCCTACGAGCTCCACTTCGATCGCACCACCAAGCATATCTTCGAGGTCGTCTCAGATGCCGATTCCCCCAACGACCAGCTCAGCAAAAAAGATGAGGACAAGTAACAATCTCTTAAAACCAACTACGCCTAGATAGTAGTTTTTAGAAGGTAGCATTCCTTAGCCCGGCAGAACAGTAGCACTGCTGCCTGCACAAAGTTAAGTTTCATGAGAAAAGCTGAACCCATATTCAGCCACTTTTTTGCAGCGATCCTTCATCGCCTGCAAAAACCAGTGGCCCATAATCAGGGAACCAATACGGAACACGCAGCAGAGCTAACCCCCATGCCCGCGGAGCGATTGGCAGAGGGGCGGCCTTTTCTTTGCTGACTCTTTTGGCCGACCAAAAGAAATGAAGGTTCTCGCAAATAAAAAATAAAGGAGCAACTCAAAAGCTTCTATAAATAACCTTTAAACCCCTCCACCCATGCCTATCATCACCACAGCCGATCTCTATACCCATCTCTACACCGATGTGCTCAACGAGATCATCCGCAACGACAGCACCATTGCAGACAAGGCTATAAGCGCTGCCATATTAGAAACCAAAATGTACCTGTCACGTTACGATCTGGTGCAGCTCTTCGGCACAGATACCACTACCCCTGCCGTGCAGGACGAGTTCTTAAAAAGCCTGGTAAAAGATATTGCCTGCTGGCACCTGGTGCGCCTTAGCAATGCAGGTATAGACTATACCACCGCACGCACTATTTACGAGGATGCTATAAATACACTCACCGCTATAAAACAAGGCGATGTGCAGCCGCAGGGTTGGCCCTATGCCGATACCAAAGACGAAACCACCCCTCAGGGCGACAATGTAGCCTGGAGCGGCCAGCTAAAAAGAGAGAATTATTTTTGATGCAAAACTGCCCTGCTCATCGTAACTTGTATTGCTGAAAATGAGAGTTCTGCTATCTATATTGCTATTACTGCACTTGGCCACAACTGCACCGGCACAAAGCCTGGGTACAGACTTGCGCCACGATTGGTACGGCATTGTACCCACTATAGATATGAGTGTGCTCGATACTATTGTGCTCTATCCCGTTCACGGCAATTTCAGTCAGGCCAAAGATGTATTCCTGTGGCACTACCTGGGCGGCAAAGATTATCAGCTAAAGATCTTCAACAATACAATGCCCGGCAGTTACGAGAACTATGAGCTCGCACCCGAACATTGGAGGCTGAAAGAGAAGGGCAATGAGTATTACCTGGTTGTAAAAGACCACAGCGATCCGCGTCCCTTTCATAAAAAAATAGCAGGCTACAGGTTAATGCCGCAATGGGACAATTATAATATACTCCGCAGCATCATATTGGTAAAAAGATACAACAACAGGTACACCGAGCAGATCAAAACACCGGCGCTAAGAAATTAATACCAGATTAGTTGCGCAATATATATGCTAAAATACCCAGCATTAAGGATATAAAGATGTAAGCAAACGCGCGGTTACCAAGGTCTTTTACCTCTGCATTCTTGTTCCATATATTACCCAGGAAAAAGAAATTTCCCACAATAACAGCGGTTACAAAAAGACCAACATAAAGTTTCAGGGAGAAGATGTAGTCCAGAAGCGCTATACCCAACAATTTCTGAAACAGCACTAATACGCTATACACGTTCAGTAACTGCAATCCGGCCAATACCAGGTAAGCTATTATGAAGGATAATAAGCTTTTCTCTGTATTATAAAAAAGCCACACATACATTTCTTTATATGTTTTGGCTATGAATTTGAACATATATATACTGCCTGGGTTTTGTAGAGAGTTTGCAAAATTAGTGCCAATTAAGCAGAAAACAATAAAACACAAGTATTAACAACCCCCCAAACATTATTATGGCTATAAATGTTAAACAAAACAATCAAAAGGTTGAGCTGGTCGTAAATGAACTGAATGTGCGCTCTGTTGACCGCACCAGGAAAGATATAGCTACATGGCGGCAGGCACACATAACCGCAGAGTCTGTCTATAACCCCAACCGCTCCCGTCTTTACGATCTGTATGCCGATGTGCTGCTCGATGGTCATTTATCTGGCATTATAGCCAAGCGTATAGATGCTATTTTAAATAAGCCGCTACACTTT
>JABDEZ010000138.1 GCA_013286835.1 Bacteroidota bacterium | reverse complement strand
CAGGGTTCGGGTCATCGAGGTTAATATTTGGGTGTACAAACCCATGTTGTATCTGCAATATGGATGCCACAGTTTCTATGGAGCCGGCTGCACTGAGACAATGACCAATCATTGACTTTAAAGAATTGATCATAGGGAAGGAACTGCCGTGCCTGCCCAGGGCGGCTGCCCAGTTCTGTATCTCCTGCTTATCGGCCATGGTAGCTGTCAGGTGACCACTCACCAGGTCTATCTGGCTCGCGTCTATACCCGAATTGCGTATGGCATCCTGTACGCAACGGGTTACACCTTCGGGATTAGGAGCCGTCATGGAGCCGCCGCCACGCTGGCCACCACTGTTTGTGGCACCGCCCAGCACCTCAGCATAAATGCGCGCGCCGCGCGCAAGTGCATATTCCATATCCTCCAGCACCAGCGCACCTGCACCTGAGCCCGGTACAAAGCCGCCAGCTGTGAGGCTCATGGGTCGGGATGCTTTTTCAGGCGCATCATTGAATTTACGGGATAGTACCCGCATGGAATCGAAAGCGCCATATACATAGGTATCTACATGCTCGGCGCTGCCTACCAGCATACGGGTAGCATAGCTATGCTTAATATATTCGTACCCCATTAATATAGCCTGGGTACCTGTAGCGCATGCTACCGAATTGGTAACCACCTTGTTGCCCAGCCCCAACCTGCCTGATATATAAGAGGTAACGCCACTATTCATGGCCTGCTCTACTACACGTGACCCCAGTTTTTTTGCTTCTTTGTTATCTACCTTGGTAATAACGTTCTTCATGGCCTCGGTGTCGGCAATGCTATTGCCAAACACACAACCGGTATCCCAGCGGGGTGTATCGGTATTGTATTCATAACCGGCATCGGCCCAGGCATCCAGAGCAGCGGCAATGCCGTAGCCTATGTTCGTAGCTTTGAGCCCATGGAACGAAACTTCTGAAATGTAGTTGGTAAGGCCCTCCCAATTAAATTCGGGCTTGCCCGCTACCTGGCAGCTAAAATTAAGCTCTTGGTACTGCGGCACAAAGCGGATACCAGACACGCCGGCCTGTATAGCAGCCAGGAATGCAGGAAGCCCTACACCATTTGGCGCAACTACGCCCATGCCCGTAACTACTACGCGCCTGCTCATTTCCTATCCAGTTTTTTAATGATGCCTGAAAAGGTACCACTGGCCACAATTTCTTTAGATGCGTCCTGCATCTGGATCTGGCATTTGAGCTTACCAAACCTGAAATATTGTTTTTTAGATATTACAGTAACCTTTTGCCCGGGCAGTACCATTTTATTAAAGTTCACGTCGGTGCCGGTAAGCAGGGGGAACAGTTCCTGGGTGTTAAAATCGAAACCTGTTTCCTTCATTACCAGGAATATGCCCAGTACTACCAGGCCTATTTGCGCCATGATCTCGGTAAGGATGACGCCGGGCGTTACCGGGTTGCCCTCAAAATGATCTTCGTAAAAGAAGGCATCGGGTTTCAGGGTGTATTCGCCAATTACTTCATTCTCGTTGAGCAGGGAGATATTATCTACAAAGCGAAACGAAGACTTATATGGTAAATGTGTGAGTATATGGTTGTTCATCATATTTTTTTAATTACTTGCAATGTTCGCCGCCATCTACATGTATCAGTGCGCCGTTTATCCAGAAGGCCTCATCGGTACACAAGAGGTACACGGCATTGGCCACGTCGCCGGGCTGGGTAATGCGGCCGGCGGGATTGCGGGCTGCTGCATGCGCCAGCAGTTGCTCGCTGCCCGGTATTTTTTTCAGCGAAAGCGTTTCTGTGATACCTGCCTGCACCAGGTTGGTTTTAATACCATACTTACCAAACTCTACAGCCATATACGTAGTAAGGCTTTGTAAAGATGCCTTGGCTATGCTTACTGCTGCATAGCCATCCCAATACTTATTCACCCCCTCGCTGGTGAGGCCTATTACCCGGGCATCGCTATGAAAAAGACCTGCTTTGAGCAAATCACGTACCCAGTCGAGCAGGCTATTGCTCATGGCGTAGGTGGTGAGCTGTATATCGTGCATAGAAAGCTCGGCTTGCTCATCATTGGTTTCGGTGATCAGCGGCTTCAGGTTGCCGCGTGCTATGGCATGTAGCAGCACCTTTACCTTGCCAGTGGTTTTATTTGAAAGATCGTCTATAAACGAAGCACGGGCGGCATCGTCGAGCGCGTTTATGTTGTATAGCAGAGTGGTAATATTGTTCTGTTCGGCCAGGGCCTTGTAATTTTCGCGCACCTGCTTATCGGCGATGGCAGTTTCGCGGTACACCACGGCAACATTCATACCGTGCAGGGCCAGCTTATGTGCCGTTGCATAGCCAAAACCACCTGAACCACCCAGGATGACGGCCCATAAACCTGAAAATTGTGTGCGTTGTTCCAATAGAAATTACATTAAACAATAATTGTACCTACATACAATATGGAGCGAAAATAATTAAAAGCGAGCTAGCATTATAATAGAATAGTGGGGGTAACCAGCCGACCATTGTTCTGGATATTTAAGACCTGTCCGGCGGACAGGTAAAAAGGAAAACCGGACAAGGCGCCAAAATTATGCTCTAAAAAAAGCCATAGTAGATGATATGCATTTTATTTCAACTGTCTGGTGGTGTCCGATGCTGTCCGATACCGGACAGGGGGATTTTGAATTATTGTTTTTTGATGGCCATTATT
Organism: Bacteroidota bacterium; assembly: GCA_013286835.1. Lineage (GTDB taxonomy): Bacteria > Bacteroidota > Bacteroidia > Chitinophagales > Chitinophagaceae > JABDEZ01. Next base: position 666 of record JABDEZ010000138.1, on the reverse strand, counting down.
TCCCTCATGTACCACAGCGTAAGATACGACCGGCGGATGCGTGTTTCCAAAAGATGATATCCACAGTTCCACGCGTGAGGAGGTTCCACAGGTGTAATGATAGGATGGCTACATTTCTTGTAGATTATTTTTAGTCAGAATAGGGTTCATTAAATACACCATATACCAAAATGCTGTCGTTAAAGACGCTATCCTGAAAATTATAGACATTAAAAAGCCAGGTGGAATCGAGGGTATACTGCGTCAAACCCTTTTTGACAGTTACTTTATTTATATAACGAGCAATATCTGTCTTTGCTGAATACCCCGTATCATTATAATAAACTCCAAAGCAAACATGGGGTGCGCTTTGTGCTTTGCAGTCGAGCTTCAGTGGCATATCGCCACCAAATTCCGGATCGAAAGTAAATCCGAATCCAGTTTTAAAACTGTTTGTTGCAAAATCAGTTTGTGCTTTACCAACATCTACATACACGTCATTGCTGCTATATTTTTGGCCATTTACATACCAGATTGAATAAGGATTATTGTTTGATTTTTTACAGGCAGAAAGTAAAAACAAGCTAAAGAGTAAGACGGCAATGGCTTTCATAGAAATATTATACAATTAGTATAAGGTTGTGTTACCACAAAATACAGAAATATAAATAATATTTGAAGGATAAA
>JABDEZ010000137.1 GCA_013286835.1 Bacteroidota bacterium | reverse complement strand
CCATGTTTTTTGATATTTATATGGAAAATAAATATTTTATCGTTAATAAAATAGTATGATAATTGATAATGGCATTCATTTCTTAAGTTGGTCTTGAAATAGCATTCGTAAAGAGTATGATGCAAACAAAAAAGAATTGTGTGAATTGTTATTCTCTTTACAATTCCCCTAAAAGGTAATAAAATTTACATAAACAACATAAGGCATCTGCATAGAATAACAATAACACCATTTTCAGTGCATTATGCCTTTTTATGGGGAGATTATATGTGGTACAAGCAAACTGCTTTGATCATCCCCCTGAAAAAAGGGGATGATCAAAGCAGACAGCATCTAAGACATACTATAAGGACTGCAGGAATGCTACTATGGCATCGCGGTCAGTTTTGGAGCGTTGGGTAAAAGCGATTTTTGCATTGTGCGCTTCGCCATCGTGCCAGAGTATGGCTTCTTCAAGGGTGCGAGCTCGGCCATCGTGCAGGTAGTACGGGGTGCCATTGGTCTTTTCGAGCAAACCTATGCCCCAAAGGGGTGTTGTTCGCCATTCGTTGCCATTGGCCTGATAGTCGGGCCGGTTATCTGCAAGGGCAGTGCCAAGGTCGTGCACCAACAGATCGGTATAAGGATGTATGCGCTGGTGACTGAGGACTGGCAACGTTTCGTTTACTCCAGTGTACATAGTGGGCTGGTGGCAACTGGTACAGTTGAGCTGTGTAAACAATTTTTCGCCCTGTATGACCTGAGCATCTGTAACATTGCGACGGGCAGGAACTGCCAGTGTACGTACATAAAAAGTAACCGCATTGAGTATGCTATCGGGGATATCTGTACCAGTGGTATCTGGTATTATACTCCATTGCGACTGGCCGTGTACACTCTTCAGAGGTTGCACATAGCTGGTTATACCCATATCCTGCTGAAAGGCAGTAGCAACCTGCACCTGAAGGTTGCTGGTATTGGCTTTAAGGCCAAAGCGCCCTAGTTCAGTCTGGTGCGTGTAAGGATTATATACATAGTTTGCATGCCCCTTTACGGCCCCACCCGCTGCTGCATTGGCAGATTGGAAAGCTAGTATAGTAGCCTCTGGAACATTTTCCAACAAACCCATACCTATAACTGCAGGGGCCATGCGTGGAGATATCATATAACCTGCCGGCAAGGGTATATATGGACTGGTAAGTGCATAAGCCGGGGTACGCAAGCTGGCAATAGAGCCATCGGGATAGGTGAAATAATTTTCGGTATAAGAGATATTGACCTGAGCTTCAGGCTGCACACCAAAGAGAGCTACATTTTGTAATTGACCACCAAAGCCGGGTGCAGGATTGGGGCCACCAAAAGGGTCATTGCCTGAAATACTGATGCGCAACAGGAGTGAAGAACTAGATGTGCCCACGGTAGGTATGCCTATACCATCGTTATGGTGGCAGTTGGTACATGATGTGTTGTTGAAGATAGGGCCAAGACCACCAAAATAAGGTGCAGGAGCGGCAACAAATGCCTGAGAGAATATTTTATCACCCAGATCGTGTATGTGTTGGTTCCAGGCGCTGAGGCCAGGTATGGGACTGCTGAAGGATGCGGAACTAATATCGAAAACGGTAGCTGCCCCCCCCAAGCAGCCGAGGATCGAAGTTAGCATCGTCGCCGGGCACAACAGTGTTGGCTTTGCGACATTTAACAGCACCGGATATAATAACCAGCATACCTATTATAACAGATAATTTCTTCATTGATATTTAGTTTAACAGCACCAATCAAATATTCTACCCGTTTGATGCACACCTTTTACTCCAGAGCTCATCCAGCTTAAAAGCCGGATGAGCATACCATTAAATATTTATTCTGGTAGCCAATACTTTTAGTCCTTTACATATGTTTGTATGTGCACCTTCAGCGGACCATCGAGCGTGGCCTGCAGGGTATTTAAAGCAGTCATTGCAGACAGCAGTTGTGTACGCTGCAGGAATATGGCGGTTTCGAAAGTTATGTTTACGTTGTTGAGTGCATTGATGGCTGCAGTGAACTGCTGTTTGATGGTATTATCCAGAGCGATATTGTTTGCCGCTACCAAATTACTAATGCTGGCACCCTGTACCCCATTGTAGGTACAGAGGTAAGCATCCTGCGCACCTATGATGTTGTCCTTAAAATCGGCCATGGAGTTGTGGGAGAACGGAGACTCTGTCTGAAAAGAATCGCGGGTGGAATAAGGATCGTAGATCTTTCCGCCTGTTGATTGCTGCCCTACCTCGTTACATATATCGCTCATAGCGCCAACAATAGCCAGGAAAGCATCTTGATGGCTGGTATAGCGTGTGGCATCTGCACCTGCCAGCAACACTTGTTTCTGGAAATCGCCGCCAGTGGCAGACCAACTGTAATTAAGACTATCTATGTTATTAAGTATATCCTGCGACAGAGCTACCATGTACTGCTTTTGCTGTGCAGTTATAGAATCAGCAACAGCATTGCCATTCTGGCCCCAGAGTATAAACTCAAGCGGGTGATAACCGCGCAGGGATGATATAAGATTTTGCACAGCGCTTACATTCAGGTTAGGACTATTAGCTATCAAGGAATCCAGCTGACGATAGTCAACAGGCCACGTATCGGTATTGGAATCGTAATTAAAATCTTCAACCGGGCCAAACAGAAAACCTTCGCAGGTTTCCCAGGCGGTACGGGCATCGCGCCAAGCCTGTTGCGCCGCAGCCAGGTTAGCATTAGTAGGCGATGCATTGAGCACCAGTACAGCATTGTTGAGGGCTGTGGCCTTTACCTGCAGGTTTGCATATTCGGGCAATGCGAGCTTCTGCACAAAATCTGTAAGCACCTGGGTTTCTGTAACTGTGGTAGAAAGATTGCTGCTGCTTTTTTTGCAACTGCATACAAGTATGCCAATAGCGGCAACCAGTATTATTTTTTTCATGATAATTGTTTGAGTTGAATGAGTATTTGATCGTTTTTAATGGTGGTATTTAGTTTAATCATGTTTTTTTCTGCAGGGCCTTTTGTTACATACCCCTCCCGATCGAAAGCGCTGCCATGAAGTGTGCAGTAATAGCCGTTTCCCGTTTTTGTAAGTGGATTGCTGGCATGGGTACACATGAGCACCAACGTTTCATAAGTGCCATCTTTATTTTTTTGCACAGCCAGGTCGTAATCATAATTGCGCAGGCGTACCAGCTTGTAGTCGCTTGCAGCAAATTCTGTGAGTGGTATAGCCACTACGTTATCTTTGGCAGCAGTTTTTATAACGCCCAGCGGCGTTTTGCAGGCTTCTAAGACAGCACTCATTAAAAACCCGGAACCCAGCGCCATGCATACACCGCAAGAACCTTTTATAAAATCTTTCCTGTTCATTAGAATGAGTAACCAATACCGATGTTAAGAAATGTGTTATTCTGGTTGTACGGTACTGCGTTGGGATTAGGGTTTACCAGCA
>JABDEZ010000136.1 GCA_013286835.1 Bacteroidota bacterium | reverse complement strand
GTACGTGGCGCCCAGCGCCGCCGCAATGCTGATGCAGGTTTTGCCCTTAGCGACCATGCCGACTGGCAAGGGCTGCTACAGGCCATAAAAGCTACAGGGGCAGAGTGTGTTTATGCCACCCATGGCTTCACTGCCCCACTCGCCCGTTACTTGCGGGAAGAAATGGGAATAAAGGCAGATGTGGTGAAGACATCGTTCGGGGAAGATGGGGAGTAATAACTATTTTTATGCATAAGTCTATAACTCTAAAATCTCCAAATCCCGTACCTTTGCATCCGCATGAAATCGTTTAATGTACCGGTACAGTATCGCAGCCCTATGGTATCTGCTATAAAGCAAAACCGCAAGGCAGCCGATAAGATGAAAAAGGACTACTCACCTACTCTCTTAGAATCCGGCACTTTACAGATCATACTTGCGCGCCATTTTGGTTTTTGCTATGGGGTTGAAAACGCTATTGAAATTGCCTTCAGGGCTATAGAAGAGCAACCGGGCAAACGCATATTCCTGCTCAGCGAAATGATACACAACCCAGGTGTAAATGCAGATCTTCAGTCACTGGGGGTGCAGTTCATTATGGATACAAGTGGCAACATGTTGCTAGACTGGAACGAGCTGACCGCTGCTGACATAGTTATCATTCCTGCTTTCGGCACTACGCTGGAAATGGAACAAAAACTCCGTAACAAGGGCATAGAGCCTACCCTGTACGAAACCACCTGCCCCTTTGTAGAAAAAGTATGGAACCGTGCCGAGAAAATAGGCCAGGAAGGCTATACCGTAATAGTACATGGCAAACCGAAGCACGAAGAAACACGTGCTACATTTTCGCACAGCAAAGCGCACACGCCTACTGTGGTGGTAAAAGATATGACGGAAGCGGAACTGCTTGCGAAATACATCACCGGCGAGTTGCCTGGTGAACAGTTCTATACTGATTTTAAGAACCAATATTCTGAAGGTTTTGACGTTACCCACGATCTGCAACGCATAGGTGTAGTGAACCAGACCACCATGCTGGCCAGCGAAACCCAGGCCATTGCAGACTACCTGAAACAGGTGATCATTGCACATTATAAAACACCTGCAGATAAGATCAGTGATCGCTTTGCAGAAACCCGCGACACCCTGTGCTATGCTACTATGGATAACCAGGGGGCAGTACAAGGCATGCTGGAGCATGAGGCTGATTTTGCATTGGTAATTGGTGGGTATAATAGTTCCAACACATCTCACCTCGTAGAGCTATGCGAACTGAAGCTACCTACTTATTATATAAAAGACGAGGCCTGCCTGATATCGGGCACCGAAATAAGCCACTTTGATATGCACACACATACTGAAGTGGTAACCAATAATTACATTCCAAATGCGCGTCCGTTAAAAGTCATGATCACATCTGGCGCTTCCTGCCCCGATGCCCTGGTAGAAAGGGTGATGGAACGGTTAGCATTGTTGACAGGGAATAATAGCGAGTTGAGGGTGATAGACTAAACAAATACCAGAAGGAAAGCGGCGAAGAAACAACGAAACTTTATGATGATACCAGGCATGGGACTGATAGATTTGCGGAACGGGACTGGCAAAGGAAAATAGATGTACTGCTTAAGAGCCAATCATGTTACGATTAATACATACCCAATGTTGTAATAAATTACTATAATATCCAATTATCAATTTGTAGGGTTATTTTTGCCGCCTATGAATTACGATTTCGGCATTATAGAAAAGAAGTGGAAAGAAAAATGGCAACAGTTAGGTACTTACAAAGTAAGCAATACAAGCGCTAAACCTAAGTTTTATATACTGGATATGTTTCCGTACCCTAGTGGTGCGGGTTTGCATGTGGGTCACCCATTGGGTTATATAGCATCAGATATATATGCACGCTACAAAAGGCTGAAGGGCTTTAATGTTCTCCACCCTATGGGTTACGATTCGTTTGGCCTGCCGGCTGAACAGTACGCCCTCGAAACCGGCCAGCATCCTGCTGTTACCACCGAAAAGAACATAGCACGCTACCGCGAGCAGTTAGATAATATTGGCTTCTGCTTCGATTGGGACCGCGAGGTGCGCACCAGCGATGCTAAGTATTATAAATGGACACAGTGGATATTCCTGCAGTTGTTCCACAGCTGGTACAACCGCGCAGCCAACAAAGCACAACCCATACAGGAGCTTATCAACATCTTTGAAAAAGAAGGAAATATAAACCACATATGCCCTGCCGATGATACACTAATCTTCGATGCCGCAGCATGGCACAGCTACAATAAAAAACTACAGCGCGATATACTGATGCGCTATCGCCTGGCCTACCAGGGCTATGCCGAAGTGTGGTGGTGCGAGGCATTGGGTACCGTATTGGCTAACGATGAGGTAGTGAATGGTGTATCAGAACGCGGTGGTCACCCGGCAGAGCGCAAAAAAATGCGCCAGTGGTTCCTGCGCATCACAGAGTTTGCAGACAGGCTGCTGGATAGCCTGGATACGCTGGACTGGAGCGAGGCCATGAAAGAAATGCAACGCAACTGGATAGGCAAAAGCAATGGCGCCGAAGTACGTTTTGCACTGGACGGACACGATACAAACATCACGGTATTCACTACTCGCCCCGATACTATTTTTGGTGTTGACTTTATGGTAGTGGCCCCTGAACACGAAATGGTAGATGGCATCACCACCCCGGCGCAGCAGCAGGTGGTACAGGAATACAAACAATATGTAAAATCGCGCAGTGAGCGCGAACGCATGGCCGAGGTAAAGCAGGTGACAGGCGCTTTTACAGGTGCATATGCCATAAACCCGGTAAGCGGAAATAAAGTGCCGGTATGGATCAGCGAATATGTGCTGGCAGGTTATGGTACGGGCGCTATAATGGCTGTACCCAGTGGCGATGAGCGCGACCATGCCTTTGCCAAACATTTTAACCTGCCTATCACCAATATATTTGGTGACAGTTATAACGGTACAGAAGCGTACAGCGCTAAGAAAGGCAAAATAGAAAACAGTGGCTTCCTTACCGGGCTTGAAATACCACAGGCAACTGAAGCGGCTATAAAAGCTATTGAAAGTGCTGGTGCCGGCCGCAGAAAGGTAAACTATAAATTCAGGGATGCAGGCTTTAGTCGTCAGCGGTACTGGGGCGAACCCTTCCCTATTATATATGTTGAAGGCATACCGTTTGGGACAGATGAACAAGAGTTTAATGATTATCCTGAACTGCAGGAATTGCCGGTAATACTTCCACGGGTGGAATCATACAAACCAGGACCAGAAGGTGAAGGGCCACTAGCCAATGTTACCGAGTGGGTAAATACCCCAGCAGGTACCCGAGAGACCAACACCATGCCCGGCTATGCTGCCAGCAGTTGGTACTTCCTGCGCTTTATGGACCCGCACAATGACAACGAATTTGCATCGCGCACTGCAACAGATTATTGGAACCAGGTTGATATTTA
>JABDEZ010000135.1 GCA_013286835.1 Bacteroidota bacterium | reverse complement strand
GGAAAAGGAAGAGTATTTGCCGTAGGCGACCCTTGGCTCTATAATGAATATACCGACGGGCGAAAACTCCCTGCGGACTACCAAAATTACCAGGCAGCAGAAGACCTGGTGCAATGGATGCTAACGCCTAATAAATGAGAACTTTTATGAACTATATACACAAGGTTTTTATATTGCTGTGCTGCACTTGTCTTGCAGGTAACATAGCAGTGGCAAAAAACAAAAAAGTAGTTGTTGATCCTTCAGGTAAAGGCGACTTTACTACTATACAGGCAGCCATCAACAGTTTGCCCGATTCATCGGAACAGCCGGTGACCGTTTACATAAAAAAAGGCATTTACAAAGAGAAGATATACCTGGAAAAGAGCAACATAATTCTTGAAGGGGAAGATGAAGATGGCACCGTTATAACGCAGGCTGTGGCACGGGAAGAGTGGCTTTGTGACCATCCCAGCGATTGGGGTTGTGCTACTATGAATGTGAATGGCAACGATATAACATTGAAAAACCTGACCGTAACCAACAGCTACGGATTTGAAGTGACCGAAGACCGGCTTATCCATTGTCCTAACGATACATCATGGAACCATGAAAAGCTGATCAAAAAGAACAGTCATCAAATGGCTTTGCGTACCATAAAAGCTAACCGCTTAAAGGCTATTCATTGCCACTTTAAATCGATGACAGGTGATACTGTAAGTCCGTGGAATGTAACAGAAGGGATGTTTTATTTTAAGGATTGTTTTATGGAAGGTGGTGTGGATTTTTACTGTCCGCGCGGCTGGGCATATGCAGAACACTGCAGGTTTTTGGCGCACATGGGTGAGGCTACCATATGGCACGATGGATCGGCAGTTGAAGACTCCAAAACTGTATTGAAAGACTGTACATTTGAAGGGTATGATGGCTTTAAGCTAGGCAGGTACCACAGGGATGCACAGTTTTATTTGCTGGACTGCACTTTTGCGGATAACATGGCCGACCAGGATATTTACCGGAAGGTGGTAACAACAAATGTGATCAGGTGGGGGCATAGAGTATATTACTACAATTGCCATCGCAAGAGCGAACATGATTTTAGCTGGATGGCCAACAACCTGGACAAAGCAAAGGGCAGCCCCACATATAAAGATATAAATGCAAAATGGGTGTTTGGTGACCGGTGGAATAGCCTTGGAGAATAGATAAATAACGATAGCGTACATGGATACACAGATAAGCAATTTATTTAGCCTTAAAGGGAAAACTGCACTGGTGACAGGTGGTAATAAGGGAATAGGCATGGGCATGGCGCTTGGCTTGGCAGAGGCCGGCGCTGACATAATAGTTGTTGCTGGTTCGGTAGCACTGGAAGGCAGTGAAATAGAAACTGCAGTAAAAGCACTGGGAAGGAATTTTAAAGCTTACCGTGCCGACCTGAGCGACAGGGACGCTTTGTATGTTTTTATAACACAAGTACTAGCTGAAAATAAGCAGATAGATATATTGGTGAATAATGCGGGTACTATTAAGAGAATGCCTGCAGCAGAGCACCCAGACGAGTTTTGGGATAAGGTGATGTCTGTAAACCTGGATGCCCCATTTATACTGGCGCGAGAGATAGGAAAGCACCTGCTGGAGCGTGGTTCAGGTAAAATAATTTTCACCTGTTCCCTGCTTAGTTTCCAGGGGGGTATCAACGTACCGGGATATGCTGCAAGTAAGGGCGCACTGGCCAGCCTGGTAAAAGCGTTCTCGAACGAGTGGGCCTCGAAAGGAATTAATGTAAATGGTATAGCCCCCGGCTATATAGCCACAGACAATACGGAAGCCCTACGTAATGATGAAACCCGCAGCAAAAGTATATTGGAACGCATACCGGCCGGCCGGTGGGGTGAGCCCGCAGATTTTAAAGGGCCTGCGGTACTGTTGGCTTCTGAAGCAGGTAATTATATTAGTGGCACCATACTCACCATAGATGGTGGCTGGATGGGGCGTTAACCTTAAAACAATTTTAAAGATGCAAGTAAGATTTGAACATAGTGCAGCAGAGGTAAGTGCAATGGATACACAAAAGCTGCGCGATGCTTTTTTGGTAGAAGATTTTGTACATGCCGATCACTTACACAGTGTATATACACACTATGACCGCATTATTATTAGTGGTGTGAAGCCTGTAAATAAAACAGTGGAGCTACAAAACTTTGCAGAACTGCGGTCTGAGTTTTTCCTGGAACGCAGAGAAATGGGTATTATAAATGTTGGGGGTAGTGGTACTGTTGAGGCTGATGGAGTAGTTTATCAGCTTGAGAAACTCAGTTGTTTGTATGTGAGCAGGGGGACAAAAGAAGTACGTTTCAGAAGCAACGATGCGAATTATCCAGCTTCTTATTTTATTATGTCAACACTGGCACATGCACCGTACCCTACACGTGTGATGCATAAGGGAGAGGCCGCACCGGTGGTGCTCGGAGCTGCGGAAACAGCTAATAAAAGAACGGTTTACAAATACATACACCTGGATGGCATACGCAGTTGCCAGCTTGTAATGGGACTTACCGTACTGGAAAGTGGCAGCGTATGGAACTCAGTGCCTCCCCATACCCACACCCGCCGTACAGAAGTGTATTTCTACTTCGACCTGTCTGAAGAGCAGCGTTTGTTTCACTACATGGGGCAGCCGCAGCAGACAAGGCACATTGTGATGAAAAATCACGAAGCCGTTATATCGCCGCCATGGTCTGTGCACTTTGGAAGTGGCACCAGCAACTATGGTTTTATATGGGGTATGGCGGGTGAGAACCAGGTATATAGTGATATGGACCCTGCACCTGTTGTGGATCTGAAATAACCCTTAAACAGGGTAAACTGACAGGGAAATAATATGCAGATAAACGGCTATTGGCTATATTGCGAGCAGTATTTTGTAATGGCAGGTAGCTGGTTTTCTTATGGATAGAATTGTTTTTATGGGTACTCCATATCCGCTGGGTGCAACCTGGGATGGTGATGGAGTTAATTTTGCGCTGTATTCTTTCCATGCCACAGGTGTGGACCTGTGCTTGTTTCATGATTCCGGTGATGACAAAGAGTATGAGGTAATAACAATACATGAATGCACCAACAACATATGGCATGCCTACCTGCCGGGTATGAAACCTGGGCAACTATATGGGTACCGGGTGCATGGCCCGTACCAACCTATGCAGGGACACCGATTTAACGCCAATAAACTGCTGCTAGACCCATATACAACATCTATTGTTTGTAGCGTTGAGTGGAACGACGCAGTATATGGTTACACTCCGGGTGGCACGGATGCAGACTTGATTTTTAATGATAAAGACAGTGCTGCATTTATGCCCAAATGCATGGTGGCAAGTACCGACTTTGACTGGGAAGGAGAGAAACCTTTACACATTCCCTACCAGAAAACCATTATTTATGAAACTCATGTAAAAGGCTTCACCAAATTAAATCTGGAAATACCGGAAGGAATAAGAGGGACTTATACAGCTGTAGCAC
>JABDEZ010000134.1 GCA_013286835.1 Bacteroidota bacterium | reverse complement strand
GCTTGTGGTGGTTGGCATCACATTCCTGGCAGCGCCAATGTTACGCGTATTGAATTTGAGTGGCGACGATAAAGCGCCTGAAAAAGTATAGCCTCTTGACATTATTAAAATATTTTTGTCCAACTGTAGCATTTTACTCATTTGTGTCTCTAAAGAATAAACAACCAATTGTTATTCTTTATGAAAAAGATCAATACAGCATTAATTACATTGCTATTTGTGATACTGCAATATCACCTTGCAGCACAAGGTATCCCAACCTTAAAGGCAACTATCAGCGGTAAGGGAAATCAAACTATCATTTTTATACCTGGCTTTGCCTGTTCGGGCGATGTATGGAAAGAAACCATAGCCGATTATGAAAAAAGCAATACATGTATTGTACTTACAATGCCTGGCATTGCCGGCGTGCCGCCGTTACAAACAGCTACCATAAGTTATTGGGAAAAAATCATTGCCGACTATATAATTGACCATAAAATTGATCACCCCATTGTTGTTGGGCATAGTATGGGTGGTGTATTGGCATTATTACTTGCAGCTGATCATCCTGACCAGATTTCGAAAATTGTGATTGTCGATGCCCTCCCTTGCTTATCAGCAGTGAGCAACCCTATGTTTAAAACAAAGGAAAATAATGATTGTAGCAGCACAATTGCTATGATGACGGGTTTGAATGACGATCAGTTTTACAACATGCAGGTAGGTATGCTACCACGGTTAGTTGGCGATACTGCAAGGATAAAAACGATAGCTCATTGGGGCGTAACCAGCGACCGCAGAACATTGGGTGAGATCTATTGCGATTTTCAGAACACAGATGTACGCGAAAAGATAGCAGGGATACATTGCCCGGCACTAATAATGCTGGAACCATCTTTTGCTAACATTAAACCGGCTATTGAAGAACAATATAAAAATCTGAAAAGCGTACAACTTGTGTATGCCACAAAAGGATTACATTTCATTATGTACGATGACATGGAATGGTACAATCAACAACTTGCAGCATTTATAAAGTAAGCCGCAATGATATTTGAAGAGATATACGAAGCTTACTGGAGCAAGATATACAGACTGTGTATGGGTTATGTAAATGATGCTGAATGGGCGAAGGACATTGCGCAGGAAACCTTTATTACTGTATGGCAGCAATTACCCAAATTCCGTAACGAATCAGCAATTGGCACATGGATATTCAGGATAGCATCTAACAATTGCTTGCGGCAGCTGGAAAAAAGCAACCGGATGCCGAAAGGTGAAATACCCGTTCAGCTAATAGACAAAGTGGAGCCGGGTATGGAAGAAAACATCCGCCTGCTCTATAAATATATTAGCGAGCTAAGCGAAACAGATAGGATCATTATACTGCTGGAACTGGAAGATGTAAAGCAAAATGAAATAGCAACTATCGTCGGCTTATCCGAAACCAACATTAGGGTGAAGGTTCATCGCATCAAAGAAAAATTACTCAAAAAATTCAAGCAAAATGAACAGTGATATCGATTTAAAGGCTCTGTGGCAGCAGCAACCAGATATGCCGGTCCCCGATAAAAAAGAATTGTTTTCAAAGGCTGCAAAACTTAAAAATAAGACCCGCAACAAACTCATTACTACAAATGTATTACTTATACTCACCAGTATCTTTATAACGTTTATCGGTTGGTCTTACCATCCTAAATTAGTTACCACCAAAATAGGTATCTTGATTATGGTTATAGATATGGTCGCTTATCTGCTCGTATATAACCAATTGATACCGGTCTTATATAAAAAGGATGCAGGAGCAAGCACACATGAATACTTGCAGCAGTTTATCAGGATAAAGAAAAAGCAGGACTTCCTCAATACTACCATGCTATCTATTTACTATCTGCTGCTATCTGCCGGATTGTTCCTTTATTTCATTGAAGTTGCGGATAGAAAGAACATGGCAGCAAGATTAATGACTTATGCCATCACTTCTGCTTGGATACTTTTTAGTTGGTTCTATATCAGACCTCGTACCATTAGAAAACAACGTGCGGCAGTAGATACTATGATAAGCAAACTACAAGCGATAGATGACCAACTCACAAATTTACCTGATGATAGTCGGTATAATAGTTGAGCTTTACAACAAACAAAGTATGAGCCTTACAGCAAAATAGCGGTATGCTTTTTATCTGACCTTTGTTATAAATAACAACAAATGGACAAGAAAGTAGTATTGATAACCGGTGCATCGTCTGGAATGGGCAAAGAAACAGCAAAGCTGTTATTGCAAAATGGTTACATAGTATATGTAGCTGCACGTAGGGTGGTGATGATGGAAGATTTGGCTAAGCTGGGAGCTAAGGTACTGGAGATGGATGTTACCAACGATGCCATCATGGTAAAGAGTATAGATGTTATAGTACAGGCACAGGGTAGAATAGATGTACTGGTTAACAATGCTGGGTTCGGCTCTTATGGTGCAGTAGAAGATGTCCCGATAAGCGATGCTAAATATCAACTGGATGTAAACGTATTTGGTGCGGCACGGTTGATGCAGCTGGTATTACCACACATGCGTAAACAACATTTCGGGCGCATCATCAACATTTCATCTATTGGGGGGAAATTTGCAACTCCATTGGGCGGCTGGTACCACGCCAGTAAGTTTGCGCTGGAAGCGCTGAGCGACAGTCTGCGTAGCGAGGTAAGATCTTTTGGGGTAGATGTGGTTGTAATAGAACCCGGCGGTGTAAAGAGTGAGTGGAGCGATATTGCAGCAGAGAATCTGCTTAACGTATCAGGAAACGGGGCGTATAAGAACCTGGCTGCTAAATTTGGAGATCTTGTTAAAAAGCAAGGCCATCGTGCAGCTGAGCCTATAGTTATTGCCCGGTTGATACAGAAAGCCATAGAAGCCAGGCAACCTAAAACAAGATATACTGGCGGCTTCGGAGCAGGACCGTTATTGTTTCTCAGAAAGGTACTGTCTGACAGAATGATGGACAAGCTCTTTATGATCCCTTTAAAATAAGCAGTAGTGGCAATGGCAGTACAGAAAGATCATACAATTATAAACAACCTGCTATATTCTTGGGTAGATAAGGTACAGCGTGGCAATGAGCAATTTGTGCCTGATCATTCACTGGGATATATTATTTCAGGGGAAACGCATATTACCAGCAATAATGGCATAACAGTATTGAAAGCTGGCACCATTGGTATAGTAAAACGCTACCAACTGGTCAAATCCGTAAAAATACCACCACCAGATGGGGAATTTACGGCCATTAATATTTATTTCAATCAGGATATATTGCGCAATTATAGCAGGGAGCGGAACATAGAGGCATCAGGTAGGTACCCTGGAGAGGGCTATATCTTTCCGGATGACCCTTTTATTAAAGGCTTTTTTGAATCGCTGCTGCCTTACTTTAAGCATCCCAGCCAGCTCAGCAATGCACTCACCGAGCTAAAAACCAAAGAAGCTATAGAGCTGGTATTGCGCGTAGCACCTCAGCTTAAAGATCTATTATTTGATTTTGCCGAGCCACACAAAATAGACCTGGAAGAGTTTATGCAAAAGAACTTTATGTACAATGTACCTATTGAAAAATTTGCACAGCTTACTGGCAGGAGTCTGGCTTCATTTAAACGCGATTTTGAAAAAATATTTAGCCAGTCACCTGGTAAGTGGT
>JABDEZ010000133.1 GCA_013286835.1 Bacteroidota bacterium | reverse complement strand
AATCTCCAGCTTTAATGTCTTTTCATCATTAATATCCCATATCACTATCTGCCACTCCTGCATGTCGCCGCGTTCCTGACTAACCGGGAAAATGCGGCACGATACCCATTTGTTGAGCCCTTTGCTGGTGAATATCTGTAGTTCTATAGTATTGTTATAAACACCCGTACGGCTTATTGCATTGGTCACATCGCGCAGGTGTGCTCTAAACTGGCGTGGTATGCATTTCATAACACGCATGCCTATAAGGCGCGCAGGTTTGTAGCCAGCCAGCTCTTCAATATTCTTACTGGCAAAATATATAACCCCTTTCCTGTTTACCACCAACATGGTAAGGCCTGAATCCTCAACAAGAGATTTGTACTTTGCTTCATTAATATGAGCCCGTTCTTCGGCTATAGTGCGCCGCTTAATGTTCTGGTTTATCTTATACAACGTAAGCAGCAGGAAAATGCTGATGAGGATATAACTGACCACAGAAAATACAGCACGCGACTTGCTGTAATGCAGGTTTAGATCGTTACGACTATTGGCAAGGTCATTACTAATACCTTCTGTAACGGTCATGTAATTCTCTATCTCTGCATTAAGTGTAGTAAGCTCTGCTGAAAAATAATTCTGATTATAGCCCGGCACAACGCTCTGGCTAATAAGGCTTGCTGCCAGTTCTGTTTTTTTGTCGAAAAGTATTGCAAACTTATTGAGGCTATCCAGATTGATATCCTTCTTTATACCATAGTATGTTAGGGAAGTAATATCCTTCTTTATTTTTTGAGTATAGTATTTAAGATTACTGATCTGTGCGGTATCATGGTATAGGAGATAGGTGCTTAGGCTTACGTCAAATCTTTCATTGTCAACATCTGTAGATCTTATTTTTCCTATCAGATCGGTAACCTGTATCACATCCTGCTCAGCTACCCTTGACTTTTTGTACAGAAAGTAGGCCTGGAGCAGGTAAATGATGAAAAAGACAAGGATGGCCGCATTTATTGTGGCAAACGAACGCTTCAGTTGAGACGCAACCGTATTGATAGACCTGTTTGGCGATATGACTTTCTTTTTGTTCACTAACCTCGTGTATAAAGTGTTATTTGCAACAGCATATACTTTTGGGATTATAAATAATTATTCTCACCTAATTTTATGAGACGACAAAAGTATTGTTAATTTAATATAAATAGGCCGCTGCGTTAACACCTATCGGGCCGATTAACTTCTCGATAACAAGGCTAAATTGTTAGTCACATATATTAATTGCATTATAATTTTTATCTTAGTGTTCGTTATTGATGGTAAATGCGCTTTTTTTGCAGTATAATTCCCAATCTGCTTTTGGCTTAATATTTGTAATATTTTAAGTTTAGCATGGACAATTTAACGTATGGCCTATAAAATAAAGATTTTACCCCGCTGGATTATTTTTTTGCTTGACATATTGTGTGTACAATCTTGTATTTTCTTTTCTTTCGTCCTGCGTTTCAATTTCGATCTCCAGGCAGTATCACAATATAATATAAAGCTGGTGCTGGGTATCACCCTGGCGCTTAATACTGTATTATTTTATACTTTAAAGAGCTATGCAGGCATTATAAGGTACACCAATATAGAAGATACTTTCAGGTTACTGATCGTTAATTCTATTGCAGCGGTATTATATTTTACTATAGACCTGCTGTCTAATCACAGCCTGCTTTTCCCCATATCTATTGTTGCTATTAACTTCTTCATAGTTAACTTTGTGCTTATATCTTACCGTTTGTTTGTGCGGTATAGCTTTAAATTTTACAAATTGCACCGGGAAGATGACCGCAACAAGATAAAAGCCGCAGTCTATAATACCAGCGAACATGGCCTGCT
Organism: Bacteroidota bacterium; assembly: GCA_013286835.1. Lineage (GTDB taxonomy): Bacteria > Bacteroidota > Bacteroidia > Chitinophagales > Chitinophagaceae > JABDEZ01. The sequence continues at coordinate 1,854 of JABDEZ010000133.1, read as the reverse complement.
TACAAAAAAAGTGATGAATGAAATGCCCAATGGTGATGTGCAGGTAGTAGCCTTCCTGGATGATATGCTAAGCAAAAGCGGCAAACTGATGGAAGGCATACCCATTTATAATACAGACGAAACCAGCCTGAATAAACTAAGGAACGAAGGAATAGAACTGCTCATCATTGCCAACCGCACTATACCCAAAGAAAAACTCAACTACCTGGTTGACACCTGCCTTAATTATGGCATACGCGTGCAGCAGGTACCACCCATACAGCAATGGCTGAACGGGAAACTGGATACAGACCAGCTGAAGAATATAAATATTGAAGACCTGCTGGAACGTGAGGTAATAAAAATAAATAACGAAAAGCTGCATTCTGAACTTCGGGGGAAGAAAATATTGGTTACAGGAGCCGCAGGGTCAATAGGCAGTGAGCTGGTAAGACAATTGATACACTACCACCCTTCTTTGCTTATACTGTGCGACAAGGCGGAAACACCTATGCACAACCTGCAATTGGAACTGGCTGAAAAATACGCACACGCTAATGTAAAAGCATATATAGGGGATATCTGTGACCTGGTGCGCATGGAGCATCTTTTTGAAATCTATAATCCTGAAATTGTTTACCATGCTGCTGCATACAAGCATGTGCCACTAATGGAGGACAACCCCTCAGTAGCCATATTGAACAATGTACAAGGCACAAAAATACTGGCAGAACTTTCTGTGACCAACGAGGTAGAAAAGTTTGTGATGATATCAACAGACAAAGCGGTGAACCCTACTAACATAATGGGAACATCTAAAAGGATAGCTGAGATATTTACCCAAAGTTTTTATAAACACTTATATAAGAACGCCGAGAACAACCTGAATAAGAATATTACTTTCCCTACCAGGTTTGTAACAACACGATTTGGTAATGTGCTGGGCTCAAATGGATCGGTAATACCACGTTTTAAAGAACAACTTGAAAATGGTGGCCCTATAACGGTTACGCATCCTGAGATAACCCGTTATTTCATGACCATCCCTGAAGCTTGCCAGCTTGTAATTGAAGCAGGTACTATGGGCAAAGGTGGCGAAATATTTGTGTTTGATATGGGGCAACCTGTGAAGATAGTGGACCTGGCACGCAAAATGATAAAGCTTGCCGGCAAGGAACCCGATGTTGATATTGAAGTTGTATTTACCGGCCTGCGGCCTGGAGAAAAACTATATGAAGAATTGCTAAATGACTCTGAAAATGTAATGCCGACCTATCATGACAAAATAATGATAGCCAAAGTGCGGGAGTACGATTTCATGGCCATAAACGATAAGATAAACAAGTTGCTTGTAAGTGCACGGAAACATTATACGCTGGAAACTGTAGCACAAATGAAGGAACTGGTACCTGAATTCAAAAGCAACAATTCGTTTTATGAGAATGTTGTGAGCGATTAAAATAACCCGTCTCTTTACTTTTAGCAGCCCTTTTAAGGGCTGTTTTCTTTTTAGGCTATTTGTAAAACCACAGCATAATTTTTAACAATGCAGATATTTAATTAAACGTTTGTTCAAATCGAACGTTTGTTCTAGTTTTGAAATAAATATACATTATGACAGCTATAGAAGAAATGCAGGTGACTACGAAAAAAGAAACCCAAATACTTGAAGTTGCAGAGCGTTTATTTGCTACGAAAGGTTTTGAGGGCGCATCGGTACGGGAAATAGCACGTGATGCTGACGTTAGTGTATCGATGATCTCCTACTACTTTGGATCTAAGGAAAAATTGATGGAAGCAATAGTGCTTAAGAGATTAGGCCTTGTAAAACTGCGCCTGGAGCACTTGCTGGAAGATTTCAGGCTATCATCGCTA
>JABDEZ010000132.1 GCA_013286835.1 Bacteroidota bacterium | reverse complement strand
TCAGGAACCGTACATTTCCATTGCCCTGTATATCCACATTACCATCTATATCTACACCCACCTGTGGTATTATCAATATTAATTTGAAAGAGAATAAAATGCAGGGTGTAAATGGGAATATAACCCTCTCTGCAGGTACACGACTGGAGAACACATCTGTGAACCTGGGTGTGAAACGCGGCAATTTTGGTGTTAATGCATATTTTAGTGGTAATGCACAACTGATATCACGTACCCCTAATTCGCAGAACAGGACATCATCTGACAGCCTGCACCTTAATCAGAATGGTTACACAGACCTGCAAAGACAGGGTTTGCAGTCGGGTATAGGATTTGACTGGAATGTAACGAAACACGATAACTTTACTGCTAATGTAGGATACAATTACCTTGCTAACAGGAACACTAATTTTTACAGCCAGGATCAATATACACAGAACCCCAACCAGGGAACAACTAATGATGTTTCTGGATTTCGTAATTCAGATAGCCGGTTCCAGAATAACTCTGTGGAGCTAAGCCTGGCTTATAAGAAGACATTTAAAAAGGAGGGGCAGGAATTGAATATTCTTTATAGCTCCAGCCTTGGCAACCCTGTAAGCGATTATACTCTTTACCAAACCTACACAGGCGCCCCGAAACCATATAGTGGTTCTGAAAGCCACAGCCCGGGTACGGACAGGGAAACAGATATTGCTGCCGACTATACACAGCCGGTGAATAAAAACCTGGTACTGGAGACCGGAGTTAAAACCACATTGCAAAACATACGTAGTATTGCTGATGTAGGGGTACTTGACACTGGTTCGCAACGTTTTATTCCTGATAACACACAATCTTATCAGCTTACTTACGACCGTAAAATATACGCCGGATATGTATCTGCATCTTTTGGAACAAAACAGATAAAGATAAAACCTGGTCTTCGTTTTGAGCATACGGGCAATAGCATAGATCTGTTGAATACAACTATACCTTCTTATGACTCGTGGGTGCCATCTATTATCATTATGCATGAGTTTAAAGATGACCAGTATATAAGGCTATCTTACTCGCACCGTATAGAGCGGCCAAATTACCAATTACTGAACCCATTTGTAAACAGGAGTGATCCCTATAATATAACTACAGGTAATCCACTACTGAAGCCTGAAATAGGAGATAACATAGAACTAGGCTACAATAAAGGTTTTGGTAAAACGGGAAATATAACTGTAACCCTTTTTGAGCGTATGGATGGACAGGACCAAAAACCTGTTACTATTTTTTATCCTACCTATGCTGTTGGCGACTCGGTGTATGAAAATGTATCGGTGTCTAATGTGCAGAATATAGGTAAGGAGTACAATACCGGTATTACACTTTATGCGTCGCTGAACATTAAAGAAAAGCTGAACCTGCACTTTTTTACGCTTGCAGCACAGCGTTTTGTGGAGAGTAGCCTTGCTGCAAATGGTGTAGCTATAGGGTATCGTTTCAGGTTCAATCTGAATGGCAGCTACCAACTGCCGCATAACCTGGTAGCAGAGGCATTTGCAAATTACAACTCAGCATCAGAAAACCTACAGGGCCGTACACCTCAGTCGCTTACTTATACCATTGCCGCCCGTAAACAGTTCTGGAACAAGAATGCGAGTATAGGCTTTACTGCTACCAATATATTCAGCAAATACATAAGCCAGGTAACCACTATAAACACCAATAGTTATGTTTCTTACAACATACGTGAGCTGCCATACCGTTCTGTAGGCATCAGCTTTGCCTACAAATTTGGTAAGCTAGAATTTAAAAAAGGGAAAGATGACAGTTATCTAAATAACCCGCCTGATGCAGGGAATTAGAGCAGCCTGATACATGGTATGGGACAGCTGCATCTTCCTTTAGGAAGTGGGCTGGTCTATCTTTAACCGCTTTACCAACCACGGCAGTGTGAGCCCCTGCCCAATTATAGTAAACAATACAACTGTTATGGAGATGAATACTATTTCACTACGTTCAGGAAAAGGCTGACCATTAGCAAGATGCTCAGGTATAGCTATTGCAATAGCTAGTGATACAATACCCCTCATTCCCGACCAACTGATGATGAAACTATTCTTAAAATCGAGCAATGCGGTCTCTGTAATTTTACCATCGCCTTTCTTAAAAGCCCGTTGCAAGTTTGTTTATTGAAGGAAGACACGCGTCAAGCGCAGTAAAAGTGCGAGGACGGTTATAATAAAAGCATAGCCAACATATGGTAGTACTTTTTGAGGGCTAATATTTTTTACAATAACAGGTAGTTGCAGGCCAATAAGGATAAAGATCAACCCGTTGAGCATAAATATAATAATATCCCAAATGGATTTTGATTGCCTCTTTAGGTGGTCTGAGAATACTTTATTACTGAAACGAGCTATTGTTAAACCCAAAGTAACCACTGCAATAACGCCAGATACGTGAACGTTTTCGGCAAACAGGTAGGTAACAAAGGGTGCTAACAGCATAAAGCTGATAGTAGCTAAATGATTTTCTTGTACCCTTTTTATAATGAATGCAAGAAATTTAGCCATTATAAAGCCTATAAGCAGGCCACCACCCATGAGTATTATAAATTGTAAAGAGGCCTTCCACAATATAAATGCAGTGCCGGTAACGGCTGCAACGGCAAAACGGTAGGCAACTAATGCAGACGCATCGTTTACCAGGCTTTCACCTTCCAATATAGTATTTGTATTGCGAGAAAGCCCTAAGCCTTTGGTGATGCTGATTGCTGCAACTGCATCGGTTGCAGATAGTATTGCCCCCAATACAAATGCCAGTGGCCAGCTCATGCCGGGTATCATATAATGGGCTGCAACAGCTATGCCCGAAGCCGTGATGAAAACAAGCGATATGGCAAGCGTGCCTATAGTACTGATGTTGGCCTTAAATTCCCTGAATGGAATATTGAACGCAGCATCGTACAGCAACGGCGGCAGAAAGATGAGGAAAACAATATCGGGATTAAGTTCAACATCTGGAATAGCAGGAATGAACCCCACAGTTATTCCTGCTACTATAAGTAATACGGGACTGGGCAGCTTTATCTTATCTGCAATTGCAGACAGGCCTATCATGATGGCCAGTATAAATATAACTATGCTGTAGTTTTCCAATAATTGAAATTACATTTTTAAGGCCATTCCTTTATTGGGCGATGACTGAAAAAAAGTTTTTCTCTTTTCAGTAATAATAAAAGACTTAATGACTGAAGATGCTTAAAAGAAAACACTCAGTTTAAACTTGGCGAAGAATGGCACGCCAGGTGTATAGCTAACCTCATTCACCGGTTTGGTTTCCCCTTTCAGTTGAGATACATATGCAAACTGCGATTCGTCCCACGCCTGGTTAAACAGGTTCTCAATAGCCACACCCGCTTCGTATCGCTTCCATGGGTAGTTTATGGTGAGGTCTGTTATAAAGTAGCCACGTGCGGTTAATGTATAATCGCTGTTTGCTGCCCTGTTGTGCAGGTACCGGTAGCTAATGCCGCCGTTTATACCATTCTTAAACCTGAAGTCGAGCCCGGCAGTGCTGGTGAATGTGGGGGCAAGTTCCACATAGTTATGTCCTGCTGTGCTGTCTGCATATCGTGGGTTCGCATAGTTCAGGTTCAGATTGGCAAATAACCATTTGGTAAGCTGGTAGCGTGCCGAAAAATCAAACCCTTTCCGCACTGTCGCACCGCTGGGCGATACGGGGCCTCCCGGTTGATTTATAAGGTCTTGCCCAAA
>JABDEZ010000131.1 GCA_013286835.1 Bacteroidota bacterium | reverse complement strand
CAGCCCAGATGATCCGAATTACATCACTATTATTGCGAACTACATCCCGTTTGAGCTTCCGGAAGGTGGCCCGAATTACTACAACTTTGGTACCAATGTACGTTACGAGATACATATTAAGAACAAAACTACCACTGCAGGCGATGACATTACTTATCGCTTTACTTTTAATAGCGTAAGCCAGGATACCACTACATTCTTCAACATCCGTTTGGGTAAACAAAACCTGATGGAAACTTATACTTGCCAGAAGAGCATAGATGGTGGAGTTACGTTTACCACCATTGTTGCAAATGGTGTGGTGCCAGCTAATAATATTGGTCCACGCTCTATCCAAAATGCTACTGTTGGGTTAGGTGTTTCTAATTATGGAACATACATGCAGAGTAGTATAGCATCTGGTACAACGGGCGAAAAAACATTTTGCGGCCCTGTAGATGATCCTTTCTTTGCAGACTTGGCAGGCATTTTTGACCTTGGTAATTTCCGCCCTGGTGCGCCGGCTACAGGTGCAGGCCTTTCCGCCAATATGCCAAAAGATGCATTGGCTAGGTTTAATTGCCACACTATAGCTATGAAAATTCCTATTAGCTCTCTGCAGCAAACAGGTCTTAGTGTATCATCTGCAACAAGTATCCTCGACCCGGCCTTTGTTATTGGTGTATGGGCTTCGGCCAGCCGCCAGCAAATGAAAACATTAAATACCGGCGCAGCATCTACTTATTCGGGCAACTGGGTACAGGTATCTCGCCTTGGTATGCCGCTTACCAACGAAGCAATAATACCTGTAGGCATGAAGGACCTTTGGAATGCAACATCACCTTATAATAGTAATGATCTACAATTTGCTTCTTATTTCGAAAATCCCGAGCTGGCACTTTATATGGATAACTCGCAATACGGTGCAGCAGTTCCTGCATTGAACGCACTACGTATCCAGTCTAACTCACTGGGTGCTTTTGACTTCCGTAACGGTAAAGCTGGTTTGTTCTCTTTGAGAGGTACAAGTGCAACTACAGGTACAGCATTTGATACTACCACTTATGGTAAGATACTGCTGCCTGATAACCATAGCCCACGTGCTGTAGATATCTTACCTATATTCTTTACAGGTGTACCCAATCTGCCTCCATACCAGTTGGCTACAGGTAAGCCGGTGGGCAATCCACTAGCTATTGGCAAGCCATTCATAAACAACTTCTTGCCTACACTTGGAGATATGTTGCGACTGAATATGGCCGTACCACCAACACCAAGGAACGATCCAAACTTCAGTTCTTTAGGTATTATATATGCTGCTGTATTAGGCCTTACAAATCCTACTTACACAAATGCCACACTACAGGATATACCTAACATGGATGGTTTCCCTAATGGACGTAGGTTAGAAGATGATGTAGTTACAATAGAATTGCAAGCGGTATCGGGTGTGGCCTTGGCGGCAATAGGTTTATGGTACGATGATTATATACCTGGTACCACTCCTAGTCCTGTTACCCCGGCTCTGGGTCGTGTGCGTGGTATTAATGCCGGTATTACAGCCAACGATACCACGTTCAATGCTACGTTCCCGTATGAGCAGCAGCCTTGGAGAGGTTACGATTATGCAACTAAACCAAGATTCTAATCACCCGCTAAAACTATAAAAAATGAAAAAATTTATAAATAAATCAATTCTGGCGGCTTTGCTTATAGGCTTCCTGCCATTTACCCAGGCCATGGCCTCCTCTCACAGAGAGGCGCCATTGATCTCTAACGATCCGCTGGCCGATAATACGGATCTTTATGTATTCAAGAGTCCTACCGACTCCAGCAAAATGATCATCATTGCTAACTACATACCTTTTGAGCATCCTGCTGGCGGCCCTAACTGGTATACGTTCGGTGAAAACATCCGGTATGAAATACACATTAAGAACGAAGCGAGCACCACGGCCGATGATATAACGTACCGCTTCACGTTTACACATACAAATGAGGACCCTACTACGTTTTTCAACATCCGCTTAGGCAAGCAGAACATAAAGGCAACTTACATCTGCGAAATGAGTACTAATGGTGGGGCGTTCACTACTATAGCTTCTGGTACAGTTCCTCCTCCTAACATAGGCCCGCGCTCTATAGAAGCTACTCCTGTAGGTTTAGGTGCAGCATCTTATACCAGCCTTATTGATGCTGATATAGCTACAGCATCAACCGGTGAAAGGATATTCTGCGGACCGGCAGACGATCCGTTCTTTGTGGATCTTGGTGGTGCATTTGATGTAGGCGGTTTCCGTACTGCCGCACAAGGTGCACGCGATGGATTGGCTAAAATGAATGTGCATTCAATAGCTATGGAGATACCTGTACAGAACCTTCAGAAAAATCACCAGACCATCACACAGGCTACAAACATTCTTGATCCTAACTACGTAATTGGCGTATGGGCATCTGCAAGCCGTCCGCAGATCAGTACATTGAACGGCAACGGAACAGTAACTACATCTGGCAACTGGATACAAGTTTCGCGTCTCGGGATGCCGCTTACAAACGAAGCTGTAATACCAATTGGCAGCAAGGACAAATGGAATGGTACGAACCCTGCTAATGACTTACAGTTTGCCCCATTCTTTGAAAATCCTGAACTGGCTCTTTACATGGATAACTCACAGTTTGGCCCTGCTGTTCCTGGCCTGTCACCATTGCGCATACAAACAGCATCATTGGGTACTTACGATTTCCGTAATGGTAAGCAAGGTTTGTATCCCCTAAAAGGTTCGCTAGCTGTATCTGGTACTGCGCTCGATGACCTCACTGGCTATGGTACTATACTTTTGCCGGATAATCACAGCCCTCGCGCTGTAGATCTTTTGCCGATATTTTATACGGGAGTTCCTAATGAAGCACCATACCAATTGGCAACAGGTAAAGGTGGTAACCCACTGGCTGCCGGTAAGCCGTTCATCAATAACTTCCTGCCTACATTAGGCGATATGCTGCGTGTAAATATGGCTGTGCCAGCCACACCAAGAACAGATCCTAATTTCAGTTCTTTGGGTCTTGTGCAGGCTGCTGTTTTAGCACTTACCAGCACTACAACTTATGCCAATACCAACATTCAGTTCATTCCTAACATGGACGGGTTCCCCAATGGTCGCAGGCTTGAAGATGACGTAACTACCATAGAGCTCCAGGCAGTTTCTGGCGCCGTATTGGCTGCAATTGGCCTGTGGTACGATGACTATAACGGCACAGGTAGTCCCGTAACACCTGATCTGCTGAATGTACTTAGCTTTAATGCAGGTGTTACGCATAATGATACCACCTTCAAAACAACATTTCCATTCCTGCAAAATCCGTGGAGAGGCTTTACGGGCACTCAGTATGTGGGTCCTACGTCTGTCCCTGAATTGAATATTGGTGCACCGGAAGCTATCATGACTGCATATCCAAATCCTTTTGTGAACAGTGTTACTTTCCGATACAAACTGGCAAATACAAGTACAGTACGCATTACTGTATTTGACATTACAGGTCGTGTGGTACGTGTAATATCTGAAGGACAAAGAACATCTGGTGACTATACAACTAAGGTAGATGGCGGTGGATTAATACCTGGCAACTACTTTGCTAAATTGTCTCTGGACGATCAGGACTTTAATACAGTGAAGCTTACAAAGGTTAATTAGAAAGATGACTACTACAGCTGTCCCGATTCTTCGGGACAGCTTTTTTATATATCCGTAGATATACATATGCGGAAAATTTACGATCGCTTTAGTTACATTTATACAAGTTGTCATAATACACACTTAGATTTTATGAAAAATTCAATTTATATCCTGCTGTTTTTAATTTCCTTTATTGGCATTTCTTCTTGTTCATCTTTAGGCAATAAAAGCAATGACGATAAAATACCAGCTTTGCTAGAAAGGAAAGGTGATCTGGGTCCTAAGGACGAAGCAGAAAGCATAAGGATGGCATACAATAAGGCCGACAGCGCTTTAAAAGTGAATCCTGA
>JABDEZ010000130.1 GCA_013286835.1 Bacteroidota bacterium | reverse complement strand
GGGCTGCAAGAGTAGTTGCAGCAGATCTGGCCGTTGCCTGTGCATTTCATTAAAAATAGCAGAGGCACTTACCAAAAGCGATGTTCCGCCTTGTTTTGCTGTTTTCAGGCACAGCAGCCCCACCACATCGCAAGAGTCTGTATGAAAAGTTTGTCGTTCGTTGGTTTGGTAAATGCGTACTTTGGGGTCGCTGCTCTTCATGCCTAAGTCGCGTACATGGCCCAGCATGTGTCCTGCTGCATTCTGCGACCGTGGAGCGCCCAGGTGGCATCCAAGCCCGTAGAAAATAGTACCTGCCTCCCGTTCGCTATATCGTGATACTGGTAATCCGCGTAGTAATACAAACCCACGTCCATGTATCAGTTCCTTACGTATAGCTTCGAGTTTTGGAACAGTAGAGGTAGGCAACCGTGGGGGAATTATAGTAAAAGGTACAGACCTAACTATTCCATGGACAAGTTGATTTTCTTTTACTTATTTAATGGGGATAAGGTCCATTGCATAAAACTACTCCCACTTCTTATTAAAATCCCCCCTGCTGAAATACTTTTCTATCAGGCAATACATAACAATGAAAAAATATCTGCTACCCATCTCCCTTATCTTCAAATTAGACTTACCATGCTTCCGGTTGCGCCAGCTATTGGGTATTACAGTAAAGGAATAGCCTCTTACAACGGCTTTTAACGGCAGCTCCACTGTCAGATTAAAGTGTGGCGCGAGAAAAGGTTTTATACCTTCTATCGTTGCTCGCGAATACAGTTTGAAGGCATTCGTACAATCCGTATACCTCAACTTAAATGCAAAGCTGATCATATTATTCACCATACGGTTCAGGTATAGTTTCTCTTTGGGATAGTCGAATACCTGCCCACCCTTCATAAATCGGTTTCCAAATACACAATCTACTTTTTGGGTAACCATTGCATTATAAAACTTCACCAGGTCCTTGGGATCGTCGCTTAGGTCAGCCATCACTACTGCCACGCAGTCGCCTTTAAAATCTTCCAAGCCCCGACGCACAGCGTATCCGAATCCATTCTTAGGTGGTTCATTAAAAATAGTCCTCAAAGTAGGCATACGTTGCTGTAGTTGCGCTATCACGTCTACCGTATTATCCTTACTATTATCATTTACTACCAACAATTCATGATCAATTCCAACACTTATTAATTCATCATAAAATGCATTCAGCGTATCTGGCAGATTTAGGGCTTCGTTATAAGCAGGTATTACAACACTCAATTTCATACACGGCAACACGTTCTTATTACTGATTACATAAAACTACATTGGGCCATTTATGCACCATGCAGCAAACTATCTTTCATTTTGGATGCAATATATACCCAATTGGCAGGATTTATTGGCAATATCCCTTGCCTCACCTACTCGTTCTGCCGGGAAATAGTATTCCTGATTTTGCGTCCTATACTGATATCTTTCAAAACCAGCCTCACCATACGTATAATTCTGGGAATACGTATATAGGAACAATAGCGATACACCTATTGTCACCGGCCATTTAAATTTATAACCATCAATCTTTATCATAATCAGCACAAAAGCAATTGCAGCAAGCATATTCGGATAAATAAGATAACGACTGGAATAAGAATCCAGCATTTTTACATTGCTACGGAACACAGAAACCACGGCGTTAGAAACTAAGATAAAGACCAGGATACTTAAAAAGGGAAGTGCATTTTCTTTAATGTGATTTTTTTTGCTTATGGGCAATACTAATGCCAGCACAATAAACATAAGCACTCCCGCAACTACACCTATCTCATAACCAAAATGTCCGCCTGCCAGATGCAAATAAAAAGGAACTATTTTAGATAGGTCATTAGAATAAGTACTTTGATCTGCAGCTTTAGTATAGTGTATAAAATACAAAGGCGTAAATATAAGGAAAGTAACAACACTGCTTATTATTCTCTTTCTGTCTCTGATAAACACAGTAAACAATACCAAAACAAAAGCTGCTATCATACCATTACCGCTAGAGTAAATGCAAATAATCTGACACAATATAGCAGGGATAATATACTTTCTGTTGTCGTATGAATAGAAAAGCAAACTGAGCATAAACAGCATGATAACCCCGTAATTCTGCATACCACACATTGCAAAATCGGCATTGTCATAATTATTCATATCAAATATGCAAAAACCTACCATAAGGGCTGTAATGTTCCAGTACTTAGGTATCGCCTTTTTAATGAATAAGATTGCTGCAATAAAAATGATCACCAACTGCAGGTTGGCAATAAAAATCAGGTTGATAAAATTAATATTCCCTGCAATAGTGTTATACAATAGAAAAATAAACCTTGAAGATAATATTCTATGTTCATTATGTTGTTGCAATAGTAAGCCGAACTTATCTGAGAAAGCAGCTGTTTTAAAGTTATTCAAGAATTGTAATACAGCATTGTAGTCATCGCCAATGGGCAGATTTAGTGCATACTGGTTCACCATTTTAAAATAAACAAGCACTGGTATAAATATCCAGGAATTGATCAACCATTCATAGTATTTAGAATGACCACCGGCTTCTTTAGTTTCAGCAAGGGGTATAGCAGGTGCAGGTTTTGCTTTTGCAGCAGTAGCCTTAGACATAAATATAAATAGGTTATTGTTAAGTGCTTTCAAAAATACTTATTTCGAAAGTAATATTCAAAAGTGATTGGCGGCAGACAAGGAAACCTATCAGAAAGTATCAACAAAACAAAAGCCCCGGTATGTCCGGGGCTTTTGTTATAAAAAACTTATTGGTTATTATTTGTCACTTGTCTTCAGGTTAGGGAATGGAGGTGGTACGTTAGTAGGACCTTCTTCACCAACATTTGCAGAGCGATACATAACTACGTTCGCATCACCAGACTGTCCGTACTGGAATATGAAGCGGTTGCGGTTGATACCATTCTTTTCACTCATATACTGGATCACTGAGTTAACACGATCCCATGAGCGTTGCTGTTGCAGTTTGTTGCCGTTTCCTGCACCAGTTATTACAACGTGGCAATCAGGGTTAGCCTGCATCTGTGCTGCAAGTGTAGCAAGCTGAGACTGCATTGCAGAACTGATCTTAGCAGATGTAGTTGGGAATATAATGCTACCTGCACCTATATTACCGCACTGGCTGCCTTTATTAGCTGCACCGCAACCTTCTGGGCAAGGGCATTTGCCAACACCATCAGCATCTACTGGCTGGCATTCTGTTGGAGTGATCAATTGCTTGTCACGGAAGTCAGGAACACCATCACCATCTGTATCCATAGGGCAACCATGAGAGTCAACAGAAACACCTGCAGGAGTACCTGGGCATTTGTCAAATTGGTCTGTGATACCATCACCATCAGCATCTGGCAAAACCGGATCTGGCAGCAACATGTGGCGTGGGTAGTTAAGTTCGTTGTAGCTAAAGTCAAGTGGGTTAAGCCAGTACAATGGTTCTACCCTCTTCTTGTTGTTACCCAGGTTGAAATTAAGACCAATTGAAGTATAGCTCAACAGGTCAGAAGAACGTGTTGGCACAGCAGCATTACCTGTACCGGCAACTGGTTGCTGAGGCAGATAATTGATACCGCTCATGTAACCATCACCATTAGGATAAGTTAAACGCTCTTCCAATTGCAGGTTTACACGTTTGTTCAAACGGAATTGAGCACCAGCTCCTATACTTGGCGCGAAGTCCAATGTTTTATTATCAAAAATGGTTGTCCTTGATGTACCACGAGTATTTGCTGGTTCATCATAAGAGTTATCCATACCGCTCTGGAGTGCTTTACGGATCTTATTTTTATTAGATGATTCAATAGTTGTTGTACCGATTATACTTGCAAAATCGTATGCTGCACCATTATTAGTAGTGTTAATACGTGTTTTGTAAGCTACTGCACCCAATCCAAGATAACCGAAGAACGAAACGGATGTACGAGCCCTGTTAAATTTGATATTGTTAGTATTCAACATGAAATCTATATTCAGCTGGTGTGCTTCCATCCTATAGTTATTATAGATGGTTGCAGGAGTAGGTGAAGTTGGATATACACCATATGCCTGCCATGGACCACCATCACCTTGTGTGATAGGTGTACCACGATAATCTAATCCTTTAGCAACCATATAGATATACTGTATCCTTGTAGAGAACATATATCCCCATGCTTTGCGCACATTCAGGTTAAAACCACCATCGCCACCTTTCGCGTTGTAGAATAACAAACCTGGTATAGAACTAATAACATCTGGCTGTCCAATACCAAAACCTACTTCCCACATATTGCGTGGACGAGCAGGGTACGCATATTGATGGTTTAAAAATTTCTTGTGCTGAGCCATGCTTCTTTTCGGAACATATGCTGTA
>JABDEZ010000129.1 GCA_013286835.1 Bacteroidota bacterium | reverse complement strand
GCGAAGGCGATGCTACTACCTGCCCTTTAAACCGCAGGTCTAGTCTTTGGTACTTATCCCAACCTATATGGGTCATTATCTTTTTATAGAAGAGCAGCAGGTTGTCAAACTTCTCCTTCATATCGGTAGTATCGCCCAGCAAAATGATATGGTTGCCCAGCACAGGAATCAGTTGAAATGCATAGCTGCTATCCATTGCTATCTGTGCTATCTGCGCACGCCAGAAGCTGTTCTGCTCCACGTACCTTACCAGTGCCACCACTTGTCCTTTTATAGACCTGCTGATGCTATCGTCGTGCATCTGCGGTACATTGGTAACTATGGTAGTATAGTAGGTATACTGCTTTGATATAGGCATTTGCGCCAGCGAGGTATCTAAATAGTAGCTGCCGCCATTGTCTTCAAATACCCTTGCCACCGGTGCGCGCTGTGTTACATTCAGATGCAGTACGTTCTGATTGTCTATATAAGCCTGTGCATTAGCTACCCACGGGTTAGCAGTAAGGATGTACTCCATACGCTGTATATCCAGTTTGTTTACCGGCATGTGCAGTGCATCTACATGCCTGTCTGTTATGGCAATAGACTTTACCATATCATTGTCCAGGAACTTATACTTATCGCCGTTTGTGATGTTTACATCTACTCCCGTCAACGTCTTCTTATCTTCAATATTTGAAGCGCTCAGTAAAGCCGTAATACAGCCACCTGTTGCTACAAGCGCTAATAGCACCTGCAACACCTTACGAACCGATATTTTACGCTTTGCGCTCACTGTTTAGCTAAGTATTTCTTTTATTGGTTGTATCAAATGGTCTATATCGCCTGCACCTGCCGTTATCAGTAGTGCTGGTTTTTCTTTAGTTACATATTCCAGCAAGGCTTTTTTCGAAAGCACCTGGTGGTTTTTGTTCTTCATTCTGTCAGTGATCATCTGCGATGTCACACCCTCTATAGGTAATTCACGCGCAGGATAGACATCTAGCAGTATCACATCATCGGCCATGTCCAGGCTGTGGGCAAAGCCATCAGCAAGGTCGCGGGTGCGGGTAAACAAATGCGGCTGAAATGCAATAACACATTTACGACCAGGGAACAAATGTTTCGCGCTCTGTATTAATGCTGCAAGCTCTTCCGGGTGATGTGCATAGTCATCTATATATACCCTATCCGGTGTGTTCACTATATATTCAAAGCGCCTCTTTACTCCTTTAAAACCTTTTAAAGCTTCTATCACTGCTTCCCCATCAATACCCAGCAAATGGGTAATCGTAATAGCGGCTAATGCATTCTCTACGTTATGCATACCACCTATAGGTAATTGCACATTTTGCAGGTCCCAATCTTTACCTTTTATGTTGAATATGTAGCCACCATTTAGTAATGCTATATGGGTAGCATGTACATCTGCATGATGATCGTTAAGGCTATATGTAATAATGTGCGGCGCCTTAATATCAGTTGCGCGGTGCAAACCATGCTTTACCAAAAGCGTACCACCTTCTTTTATATTACGGGTGTATTGCAGGAAGGCTTCTTCCATTTCTTCTACAGTGCCGTATATATCCAGGTGATCAGCATCCATAGCTGTAAGCACAGCTATATCGGGGTGCAGTTTCAGGAAGCTGCGATCATACTCGTCAGCTTCTATAACAGCTACATCTTTATCACTGCTCCAGTAGTTGCGATCATAATTTACAGAGATACCACCCAGGAAGGCATTACAGCCATACCCGGTTTCGCGCAGCAAGTAAGCTATCATGGTAGATATAGTGGTCTTACCATGTGTACCTGCAACAGTAATCGCAAACATAGCCTGTGTTATCCATTGCAATACATCGCTGCGCTTGTACACAGGATAACCGTTATCTATGTACCAGTTCAGTTCTTTATGATCCTTTGGTATGGCCGGGGTATAAACCACCAGCTCAGCTTCTTTATACACCAGCGCTATATCGTCTGTAAAATGTATTTCCATACCTTCCTGCGCCAGGTGGGCAGTGAGGTCTGATGGGGTACGATCATAACCTTTCACTACGGCGCCCTGCCTGCTGAAAAAGCGGGCAAGTGCACTCATACCGATACCACCGATACCGATAAAGCAGATCCTTTTTATGTTCCTTACGTCCATTCCGTTATTTTATTATTTCAAATACTTTTTTTGCAATCCTTTCATCTGCATCCTTTATAGCTAACCCACGCAGCGCCTGCGTCATTATGCCTTGCATGGTGGTATCGGCCATAAGGCTTTTCAGTTTTTTTACTAATTCACTTTTCGCCATAGCATCAGTAACCATCAGCGCAGCATTGTGTTCTGTCAGGGCCTGGGCATTGCTGGTTTGGTGGTCTTCTGCAGCATATGGGAATGGCACAAAAATGACCGGCTTAGCAGCAATACACAGTTCTGATATAGCCAATGCTCCTGCCCTCGATATCACTATATCAGCGGCGGCATAGGCATAGTCCATCTCTTTTATAAAGTCATACACTTTTACCCTGCCTTTATATAGCGATGTACTCTGTACCGCCTGGTGATAAAACTGTTTGCCTGTTTGCCACACCAGCTGCACACCGGTATCCATTATGGTTGCCAGTTGTTCATCAATCGTTTCATTTATTGTTTTAGCTCCCAAGCTTCCACCTATAGCCAGTATTGTTGTTTTTGCAGGGTCACCACCCAGCCACACCTGGCCTTCTTCCCGGGTGATATCCATCTGCGAAATATTTTTTCTTACCGGGTTGCCGGTAAGTATCAGCCTGTCTTTAGGAAAGAATCTTTCCATATTGGCATAGGCCACACAAATTGCCTGTGCTTTCTTGCCCAGTATCTGGTTGCTCTTCCCGGCATAGGAGTTCTGCTCCTGTATCATGGTTGGGATACCCAAACGTTGTGCCATCCTCAGAATAGGGAAGCTGGCATAACCACCTACACCAATAGCAGCATCTGGCTTAAAATCTTTTATGATCTGCTTTGCATCCCTATAGCTCTTCAGCAACTTAAATGGCAGCGTTATGTTCTTGAGTATGTTACTCCTGTTGAAGCCCGCAATGTCCAGCCCTATTATTTCAAAACCTTCCTGCGGCACTTTCTCCATTTCCATCTTACCCTTAGCACCTACAAAAAGCAATTGGGTACCGGGCTGCAGGCGCTGCAAAGCATGGCCTATAGCTACCGCCGGGAAGATGTGCCCTCCCGTACCCCCGCCTGCTATGATGATGCGCTTACTCATTTATGCCGGTAATATTTTTGTTTTTTTAGGTGTTTTGATGATCAGTTTGCTCTTCATTTCAGTCTCGCTACCGTCAGTATCCGCTTCAACTTCTTTAGTTTCTTTTGTGTCCACAGCATTGGCCATGTCTTTCTTCTTACCTTCCATTTCATCTACATAGCGGCTCACGCTCAGCACTATGCCAATAGCTATACTGGTAAACCATATAGATGAACCACCCATACTCACCATAGGCAACGTCAACCCGGTAACAGGCACCAGGTGCACGTTTACTGCCATATTCAACATGGCCTGGAATACCAGCGTGATGCTCAACCCCACTGCCAGAAATGCACCAAATGCATATGGGCACCGACGGAATATCAACACGCTTCTCCACAGGAATAACAGGTACAGCATAATGAGAACCGCCCCCCCAACTAAACCATACTCCTCAATGATTATGGAATAAATAAAGTCAGAATACGGATGTGGAAGAAAATTGCGCTGCAGGCTATTACCAGGACCACGCCCTGTGATACCGCCATTTGCAATAGCTATTTTAGCTTGCTGCACCTGGTACACATCTTCTTTCTTACCACCATCTTTCTTCTTGCCGCCTGCAAAATCTTCAATGCGCTGTTGCCATGTACTTGCACGGCCAAAGTGCGTTAGCTTAGATACAGTGAACAATAGAGCCAATCCAAATATACCTGCTATGGCAAGCAACCCCAAGTGGCGCATACGTACACGCCCTATAAAGAATAAGATACTGCATGTAGCACCAAGCATCAACGCCGTAGAAAGATTAGCCGGGGCAATAAATGCACAGGTCAGCAACATCGGTATAAGCACAGGCAGAAAACCTTTTTTCAGGTCTTTAATAACCGGCTGTTTAAGACTGAGCACCCGCGCCAAAAACATGAATAAGGCAAGCTTGGCAAGGTCCGAGGTCTGGAAAGTAAGATTGATGACCGGGAGCCTTATCCACCTCGACCCTTCGTTTAACGAAGTACCGAAGAACAAGGTCCAGATGAGCAACGGTAAGCTTATAGTGTACAGCACCATAGATATACGCGCAAAGCGGGTATAGTTAATGCGATGTACCCAATAGATGATGAGCAGGCCAAAAGCCAGTACCATCACTTGCTTCACCATATAGTAGCTGGCATTCTTTTCCATACGGTAAGCA
>JABDEZ010000128.1 GCA_013286835.1 Bacteroidota bacterium | reverse complement strand
CCTGGATGAAACAGCCCAAAAATGTAAATACGTAGTTCCTGATCATAACTTCCTGGAAAGCTGGGGTGATGCTGAACCTAAACCAGGCTACTTTAGCCTGATGCAGCCAGGTATAGCGCCATTATTCAAGACCCGCGCCATGCAGGACAGCCTGATGACTTGGGCAGGATCTACCCAGACCTACGGCGACTACTGGAAAAATTACTGGACAACCAAGCTGGGTGGCCAGGAGAATTTTGACAAGGCATTGCAGGATGGTGTAGTAGAACCTACTGGCGAAATGGCTAATGGCGGCGCTGCATTTACCGGTAATGTTGCTGATGCAATTGGTAAGATACAGGCAATGAAGCCAGGAAGCGCTTTGGAGCTGGTTGTTTACCAGAAAATTTCAATGGGTCATGGTGGCGTATGGAGTAATAACCCATGGCTGCATGAAATGCCAGATCCGATAACAAAAGCAACATGGGATAACTACGCATGTCTTTCTCCACTAAGGGCTAAAGAACTTGGTGCGGAGCTGACAGGCCAGAACGAAGTTGATGCCAAGAAGCATGTTATCAGCATCAAGTCGAATGGCATGGAGCTACAACTGCCAATAGTAGTAGTACCAGGTATGCACAACGACGTAGTAGCTGTAGCCGTAGGTTATGGCCGCGATGCGAAGGTAGGTATGGCTGCTGCAAGCGACGATACTAAGGGCGGTAAAAATGTATATCCGTTCTTAACATCAAATGGTGTAACATTTGACGCTTACAATACTAACATTACTGTTGATAAGACAGACAAACTATACGAAATAGCTATTACGCAGACGCACCATAGCTATGAAGGAAGGCCAGTACTGCATGAAATGACCTTTGAAGAATTCAGCAAGGACACTAACATCCTGTTGAAAGAAAGGTTTGAAGAGGTAGGCAAGTTTACAGAAATGCCTTGGCAACCTGAAAATGCAGAAGACAAACATAAGCCGGTATCTGAAGGTGGCGAACCAACTGAAGAGAACCTGCTGACCATGGACGAAAAATTCCGTGAAAATGGTACACTTTATCCAAACTACGTTGCCCCAGGTATCAAGTGGGGTATGTCAATAGATTTGAACAGTTGTATAGGTTGCGGCGCCTGTGTTATGGGTTGCCAGGCTGAAAACAATATATCTGTTGTTGGTAAAACACACGTGTTGCTTGCACATGAAATGCACTGGTTACGTATCGATCGCTATTTTAGCGGTAAGCCAGATCAGCCAGATAGCATACAGACTGTGTTCCAGCCTATGCTTTGCCAACATTGCGATAACGCACCTTGCGAAAACGTATGCCCTGTATCTGCAACCAATCACAGCAGTGAAGGTCTGAACCAAATGGCTTATAACCGTTGCATTGGTACTAAATATTGTGCTAACAACTGTCCTTATAAAGTTCGTCACTTCAACTGGATGGACTGGAATGGCGCTGATTGCTTTGATGATAACCTTTATGAAGATGGCCGTCGTGATGATCTGAACGATGACCTGACACGTATGGTACTAAATCCAGACGTAACTGTGCGTAGCCGTGGTGTGATGGAAAAATGCAGTTTCTGCGTACAGCGCCTGCAGGATGCCAAACTGACTGCAAAGAAACTTGGTCGCCCAATGAAGGATGGTGAAGCACGTACAGCTTGCCAGCAATCTTGCCCTACCGATGCCATTGTATTTGGTAACGTTAACGACAAAGAAAGCGCTATATACAAATTACGTACACAGCAGCAGAGAGAACGTACATTCTACGTACTGGAGCAAATACACACACTGCCTAATGTAAACTATCTTGCCAAGGTGCGTAACACTGAAGTAATAGTTGGTGGAGATGCGAAGCTGGACGATATGATGAACCTGCACATTTAAGTGCTGAACAGAAAAAATTGAACCCGTGGTTGCGGGACTGAAGCTGAAAGTATAACGGACAGCGACATAAAATAAATTAATAACAGAGTTTACTAATAACGTGCTATGCATTTAAAGTACGAGTCGATTGTAAGGGAACCGCTGGTAGATGGTGAGAAAGATTATCACCAGGTGACGGAAGATATTATCAGTCCTATTGAGATGAAGCCAGGCCGCATGTGGTATGTAGGTTTCTTCTTCTCTGTAGCATTGCTTTTGTTCGGGGTATTCTCCGTAGCATGGGCTGTGTATTGGGGGCTTGGTACCTGGGGCGTAAACAAAACCATTGGCTGGGGTTGGGATATCACCAACTTCGTATGGTGGGTAGGTATTGGTCATGCGGGTACGTTGATCTCTGCGATACTTTTGCTATTCCGCCAGGGCTGGCGTACAGGTGTGAACCGCGCTGCTGAAGCAATGACCATATTTGCGGTAATGTGTGCGGGCCAATTCCCGATATTCCACATGGGCCGTGTATGGGATGGTTTCTTTGTACTCCCTTATCCTAACTCACGCGGTCCGTTATGGCCTAACTTTAACTCTCCCCTTCTTTGGGACGTGTTTGCGATCTCTACTTACTTTACAGTATCCTTATTATTCTGGTATTCAGGTCTTGTACCCGATTTCGCAACAGTACGCGACCGTGCAAAAACCAAATTCAGGAAGATGATGTACGGTTTGGCGTCATTCGGCTGGACAGGTACAGCCAAGAACTGGCAGCGCCAGGAAGCTTTGGCACTGGTACTTGCAGGTTTGGCTACTCCACTGGTACTTTCAGTACACACCATAGTATCTTTTGACTTTGCTACCTCGGTAATACCGGGCTGGCACACTACCATATTTCCTCCTTACTTCGTTGCTGGTGCCATCTTCTCTGGTTTTGCAATGGTGAATACACTATTGGTGATCTCCCGCAAAATATTGCATCTTGAAGATTACATTACAGTTGGTCACCTGGAAGCGATGAACAAGGTAATAGTACTTACCGGTTCTATAGTGGGTGTGGCTTATCTTACTGAGTTGTTCATGGCGTGGTACAGTGGTGTTCTTTATGAGCAAGCTGCATTCCAATGGCGTATTTTGGGTCCATACTGGTGGAGCTACTGGGCTATGATGACTTGTAACGTGGTATCACCACAGCTGTTCTGGGTAAAGAAATTGCGTCGTAATATTCCGTTCACCTTTGTAATGTCTATAGTGGTAAATATAGGTATGTGGTTCGAGCGTTTTGTGATCATCGTTACCTCATTATATCGTGATTATATACCAGGCAGCTGGGCATATTATAGTCCACAATGGCCAGAGGTTGGTTTCTATCTCGGTACGTTCGGTTTGTTCTTTACATGCTACTTCCTGTTCTCTAAATACTTTCCTGTTATTGCAGTAGCTGAGATCAAGTTTATCTTGAAGACGTCTGGCGAAAGCTATAAGAAAAAGATGAAGCATATTGAAGATATGACCGAGGAAGAGTTTGTGCATGTGATAGAAACACATCACGAAGATGAAGAAGTGCCGCACCACGCTTAAGGGAAAGGTGAGGCTATTATTTGAAGTTGAAAAAGTAAGAAGTAATAAAAGTAAGTGAAGCGACAAACTTCACAGACTAATACAAACTAACTAGATTAATATGGCTATTAAGAAATTTGCGGTAGCATGTTACGATGATGAAGAAGTGCTGTTCCCAGCTATAAAAAAGGTGCGTCGCAGCGGCTATAAACTGCACGATGTATATACACCTTTCCCGGTACACGGCCTTGATCATGCGTTGGGATTGAAGGAAACGGACCTGCATATTGCCGGCTTTATATTTGGTCTTTGCGGTACAAGTACTGCATTGGGCTTTATATCATGGATCTTTACGTCTGACTGGCCATTGAATTTTGGTGGTAAGCCGCATTTTTCGCTTCCAGCCTGGATACCTATTACTTTTGAGCTTACAGTATTGTTTGCTGCAGTAGGCATGGTGCTTACTTTCTGCTACCTGAACCAGATAATGCCAGGCGTAAAGAAACATGTATTTCACCCGCGCCAAACTGATGATTATTTTGTAGTGGCAATAGAGCTTACACACCATGTATCTGAAGAGGAAGTTGTTACTTTCCTGAAGAGCACAGGTGCAAAAGAAACATCGGTACAGGTTGCTGAAGAAGGCTGGTGGTATGGCCGCTGGGATAAGCAGGAACCATATGAACTGCTGAATGCATAAGAACAGTATTTGAACATTGAATTTTGACAATCGAATTTTTGACTTTATTTATATGAATAAGACCAAAAGCATAGTAGCAGCAAGCCTGATGTTAGGATTGGGTTTGGCCGCGTGCAATAGTGATGGTGTCCACCGGAACCCCGGAAAGACATATGCACCGGACATGACCTATTCACGCGCTTACGATGCTTATACAGCCAACCCCAACTTTACAGACAGTCAGACAAGCCGGCTACCTGTAACTGGTACTGTAGCGCGTGGGCACCAGTTGCCCGACCATCTTGTAGAAGGTGATACCACATCATACAAGAGTTTTACTACCACCATGCGCTTTAATGCG
>JABDEZ010000127.1 GCA_013286835.1 Bacteroidota bacterium | reverse complement strand
TTGTTTTGCCGGGGCCGAATTTTCTTCGATATAGAAAAAGACAATCAACAATACGAAGATAATATAGAGGTATTCTGGGCATCGGGCGGATGCCTGGTAGTGCGTGCCGACCTGTATCACATGGTGGGAGGGCTTGATCCTGAGTTTTATGCCCATATGGAAGAAGTGGACCTATGCTGGCGGCTGAAGAATGCCGGCTACCGTATAGGCTATATTGGCAAAAGTGTGGTTTATCATGTAGGTGGCAGTGTTATCAGTTACGGCAGCCCTCAAAAGCTTTACTACAATTTCCGCAACAACCTGATCTTACTTATAAAGAACGAGCAGAAGCGCCGCCTGGTATGGCTGTTCCCCTTCCGCCTGGTGCTGGATGGGGTAGCCGGTATGCGCCTGCTATTCACAGGACATTTTAAAGAAACATACACCATATTTAAGGCGCACATGCATGTTTACCGCACATTACCTATTTGGCTGCGCCGCCGCAAGGACAATCACAAGTTCATTACCCGTCGTAATCTTGAGGGGATATATCCACGTAGCATAGTGTGGGACTATTTTGTGCTGGGCAAGAAGAAATTTACACAACTGAAGTGGCAACCTAAGAAGCTATAAACGTATTGTTTCTGGCATCCATTTATAACCACATCTACAAGGCCTACCAAGATGCTTTTATTAAAATATTGAGAATAGTAAAACTACTGGTCTTGCAGGATATACTCCGGGACAGTTGCCACCAGCACACCTAAAATTATAGGCTGAGGCGATGTTATGGTTGTTGAATACGTAGTATTGCTATCAGATGCAGTTACTTTGATGTTTTCACCATCTACTACAACAAGTGCATAGCACATCTCGTGCAGGCTGCCATCAGGGCCAAATATTGAATTCCAGTCGATGGGAGAGAGAAAGCTATTATCTACATTATAGTATGCTTTTTTTAATATACATTGCATATACCACGGAGTATATTGCTGGAGCTGCCACACTGGCGCATCGGACGGGGAATAAGGGTAAGATACAAACTTTAGCACATGAGTAAAGCTGGCCTGTATGATCAGGTGCATCATTAGTGGGACTTTGCCAGTGTTTACATTTTCAACAAATGTGGTATCTATTGCAAACTGCAAAGGAGGACTACCATTTAAACCAGCCTGCAGATCGTCAAGGGTTTTGTTCCAAGCGAATATACCCCTGGCATCCTGGAAATTCTCAATAGCTTTCTCCAGGTTACAGCTTGGTGTTAAGGTATCGG
The DNA here is from genome assembly GCA_013286835.1 of Bacteroidota bacterium. GTDB lineage: Bacteria > Bacteroidota > Bacteroidia > Chitinophagales > Chitinophagaceae > JABDEZ01. The sequence goes on along the minus strand of JABDEZ010000127.1, from coordinate 3,223 downwards.
TTGTTAAGGCATCATAAATGAGCCAGTTATAGTTTCCTGAAAGTGAATTGAGCTGAACAGGATTATAATAAATACCATCTTCGTCCATGATGACTGCATTAAAAATGTTCCAGAGCCATACAGAACTGTTGCCCAATGTAGCGGTACCCTGGTATAATAAGAACTGGCTATCAGCTACATGCAGTTGCTTAGCAAGGGCTGCATGCCAGCATTCAACAGCTCCTTGTTCCAGATTATTGAGTTGTGCCAGCGCTACCTGCACCAAACACAACGTAACCAGTAAAATGAGCAGACATTTTTTAAACATATAGCAGTGATTGAACAATATTCTTTTCCTTTTCTATATTAAAGGAAACAAAAGTGGTAGGCGCGAAACAGTATAAAATATAGTGGAGGCTGTCTTTTGAAACAGCCTCCACTACAAAAAAACAAGGGCTTAAAAAATGCTTGACATTGGAGATTGCAGTATACCCAATGTTTGCGGGTTACCAGGTGCAATGCTGGTAGTGCTTGTAAACTGGCCGTTGTCGTTAAAAGTAACAACAGTATTAGAACCGCCGCCACCAGATGCACTGAAGAATGGCCAGAAGCCAACCCTTGCAGCCGATGTTATTTGTGTTTGCTCTGAACTGCTGTAGCTGGCAGTAGAAGTGATGGTGATATCTATACCATCGGCAACTACTATAGCTGTAGCCATTCTTTGCAAGAAACCACTGGGGCCAAATGCAGAATTCCACGTAGTAGCACTTTGATTATTCCAAACAGTATTATCGTTGGGATGAGTGTAAGCCGTTGCCAGCGCTGCGCTGTAGTACCATGGATTGTAATTAGCCAGTACAGGATTGTTAGGATCGGCCTGTGCATAAGGGCCCGCAGCAAATGTGGTTACCTTTTTAAAGTTGGCTTTAATAGTTAAGCCAGCAGACGTTGCTTTCTGGCTCAACGTATCATAGTCGGCACCACCACCAAAAGAGAACAAATCAAAGAACACCGATGTACCGCCATTGGCCCAGGTATGAGACAGACTGCTGCTCTGTGTGAGGCTATCCATAGTAAAGCTTTTGTTAGCACCACCAGCTAATGCACCCTGCAGGGCATCAATAGTTTGGTTCCATGCATAGCTGCCTGCTGCAGCTGCAAACATGTTCTGAGCAGTGTTTATTGGGTTGATAAAGGCTTTTGTGAGCGCTGTAACACAACCTGATTTTGAAGGGGCAAACATCATTGACCATTGTGTGAACAAGTCTGATATGCCTTTAGAATCCCAGGTTTTAGGCTGGTGTGTTTGGAAATAGGTTTGCCATTGTGCATAGTAATCGCCCATGCAGGTCTGGAAGTTAGTATCGCTTGTAGCGACAAGGGCCACAAGGATGTTGTTGTAGTCAGGCGCAAAATTATTTGCCTGGGTAGGGTCGTAATAATTATTCACTGCTGTAGGTGGAACGGCGTTAAATATGTTCCACATTTGCTGTGAAGTAGTGACCATAGAATTTGGTCCCTGATACAGTTGGAAAGACTGGTTACTGAGTCCCAGACCTGTTACCATTGCGTTGTACCATTGTGCAGTTAGCGTCTGCATAGCATCATTACTTGCTGGCATTTTGTTTGTTTTTAGAAGGTTGAAAATAGTGTTTTTGATTTTTTTTGCTTGCCATTGTGAAGCGCTTCATAATGACAGTACAAAGTAAATTTTAATAATAACCAAATTCAACCGTAAAAATACCTGTTTTAAAAAACAGGTATTTATGCCTGCTCATTATCTTGTGCTTTATGAGACGAGAAGGGGTACCCTGATACTCTACCCCATTTTAATTTTCCCCTTGTTATTAGGGTTTTGGATATTAGTTCTATAAATCTAAATTCTATTTATTACCAATTATGGTGTTATTTACCACTTCTCTTATCACACTATCCAGTTGCAGCGTAGAATTCTTTATACCTTCCAGAATTTCCTTGTTGCTTGCGTCTTCGCTGCCACTGATATTTAGCAACTCTACCAAACCTAAAATAGTAGCCACCGGCCCACGTACTTTATGTGATTGTATCCAGGCTATGTTTTTAAGTTTTTCATTTTGCTCCTGTATCATTAAAAGATGCTCTACCCGGTCAGTAATATTCCTTGAAAAGCAACTTGCGCCTGCAATGTTGTTATTTACGTCGAAAATGGGATTAAAACTGATCTCTTCATAAACAGTTTTGCCTTCAAATTCGTCTTCTTCTATTACCCGGTAAGTTTCACCATCTAATACCCGTTTAAAATAGTTGTTCCACCTTTTTAGTCGTTCCTGGTCAAAATCGTTTTCATTGAGTTCTTCATAACTTTTATTGTTTGTAATTGCCGCTACTCTTGCATAGTATGCATCGTTTGCTGATAAAAGGGTCATATCGGTATCAATAGACCAAATGATATCTTTAGTATTATTGATAACAGCACTTAGCTTTTTTTCTTTGTTAGCTATTTTTTCATTCAGATTAATTTCGTCTGTTATATCTTTAAAATAAACTGCTATACCTGTGTCTGTAGGATAAAAATAGGCTGATAAAATTTTTCCCGTTGTTGGTGAAGGACCTTCAGAATGAACCACTTCCCGGTCATTCATCGCTTTTAAATAATCGTTGTAATATTGTGAAGCTTCAATTTTGGGGAAACTAGCCCAAAGGTTCTTACCTAACAACTCTTTTCTATTCGTTTGCATCATCGTTTCAAAATGCTTATTTACATAAGCTATGTTCCATTCCTTGTCAATAGAAATAAAACAATCCGTTATGCTTTCAAAAACATTTTCTATTTCCTGTATCTTCTTTTTCAGTGCAAGTTCTGTCTGTCGCAAATTGGTAAAATCGATAGTAATACCATCATAAGATATAGGCTCGCCCTTTTCATTTTTTCTCACATGTGCATGTGTATGGACATACTTCATAGAGCCATTTTTATGAAATATCCGATACGCCATATCAGCATACCCTTCTTTATAATTCTGCTTTATTTTTTCTTCCAGTTCATCCATATCATCAGGATGCACATGTTCCAAGTGTCTTCCTGAACCTTCGGTCATTTCTTCAGGGGTATATCCAAATATATCAATGCTGGCATCGTTGATATATGTTAGCTTACCGTCAGAGATCCTGCGTGACCACACCACCTCTTTTATAGAACAGAGTATATCATCAAGTTGTTTTTTCTGATCCTTGACTATGTCATTGAGCGCCTGGTTTTCTTTCT
>JABDEZ010000126.1 GCA_013286835.1 Bacteroidota bacterium | reverse complement strand
CATATAAAGTTGTAGATAGTATCTGGGGTAATACAGCAGAAGGAACAACGCCTGCCCAAAACTTTACCGGCTACTGGTTTGAGTTGACTGGTGGCATGCGTATGGAACTGGTAAAACACTTTTTTATAGGCTACTTGGTACGTGGTAAATTCCTGCTCAATACCAGTGCATTTCAGGATCTGGCACCTGTTTATGTAGCAGGTTATGGACGCGGCGATAAAAATGCCGTTTTCGATTTCAATTTCTACCTCACCTATGCTATCCGGTGGAAACGCCACAACTTAGGCCCGGTTAAAGCTCCATAAGATCATTTTCTATCTGGTCAAATTGCTCCGGCATATACCGCAGCACAAATTTTCCATCCTTTAGCAGGTGTACTTCATCGCACAGTTCCGTTAACGATGAAACAATGTGCGATGATATGAATATGGTTTTTTGATTTTCTTTCAACTCTAGTATCTTCCTTTTCAGTACTAGGTTGCTCTTTATATCTACACCATTAAAAGGCTCATCCAGTATATAAATTGAGGCATCACCCACCATAGCTCCGGTAAACGCAATTTTCCTTTTCATGCCCGTACTGTAGTGATCTATGTATTCATCCAGCGGTAGTTCAAACATGGCTGGCAATGCAGCTGTAATAGCCTCTGCCCCCTTGGCATGTTGCATAAAATGCAAGTATTCTACACCTTTTGTCCTTGGGAAAAAATAAGGCTCTGTAGGTACATAACCCAGGTGGTTTTTCAACGGGCTTAGTGTGTCGTGGGCTATCGTTCCTTCAAAATCAGTAAGGCCACTCAGGCAGTTAAAAAATGTGGTTTTACCTGCACCGTTCAGTCCTACTATACCATACACTTTACCATCCTCAAAATTTGCGTTTATATCCTTAAGTACAGGTTTTTTATTATAACTTTTGTTCAGCTCCCTTATAGTTATCATATCAGTGTGTTTTTTAGCCTGGCTCTTGCCCTGTAGTAAGAAAATAGAAGAAACGATAGTACAAAAACCAATGCTACTGGCACAATTATACACAGCAGGCACAAAAAGAAAAAGATCGTTTGTGCAATTTGTATAGACAATGCCGAAGGATAAAAATGGTATTTCAATAACATACTACCCAGCACTGCCAGCAATCCCATTCCTGTAAGGCTCAATAAAAGCACACAATGACTGTGGTAAGCAATAAGCCCTGCAACAAGAAACAAAGAGAATGTAATAGCATAATTAATGATTACCATCCTGGCCTTGGCCAATAGAAATCGCCCAGGTGTCATCCTGTATATCCACACATAAAAAGGGTCTTCCACATAACCAAAAAAGCTGCACAAAAAAAACAGCATCATGACAAACGGCAATATATAAATGTAATAATTGCCCGATACAATGCCCACAACAAGCAACAACACATACACCAGGTAAAATCCCGAGAAAGCCCTGAAACCATAGTTGAACTCAAATCCATACTTAATATATGGCGAGCGCAACGTTATAGCTTGTGGTTTTGATAAGCTGATGTTAAATACAGAATAAGGTGCAACTACAAGCCCCAGCAATAATGCTTGCAGGTACGCCTTAAAACAGACCAATGCAATAAGAAAAGGGAGAATAATAAGATAGTTTTCTGCAAGCTTCGCCGGTATATATTGGTTTCCTGCCTTTTCTTTCAAAAAATGATTTGAGGCCACATTTTGCATTTGCAGCAGCGCCAGTAAACCCACTGCAGCATATACCCATTCTGCATGTGGGGCCTTTACAAAAACAATATAGGAGAACAACCCAAAGAAAAAAACAGACAACAGTATCCCTATTAACGGGTGAATACTGTTGAAACTGAAGAAACGCCAGAACTGTTTTAAACGGAGGGTCACATAGTACCAGGCCATAATCTTTTAACGTAAAATATGATGGAAAATTATAGCAATATTTTGCACTTGCAAACTTGCATTATATTTTACCAATCCTACTTACCATCTTAATATATAAACTAAATTAGCAGGTGCTGTATTTAACAATGCACCAAATGCATGAGCAAACAACCTGCAAAGCTATGGTGGGGACAACCCCAAAATTTTAATGATCGGAAAAACGAGCGAAAAATAAGCTGGCTCGAGTTGTTTTATGATTTAGTTTATGTGGCAGCTATTAGTCAGCTAACTCATCAGATAGCTACACATCCCACCTGGCAAACAATGGGTTATTCATTTCTAATATTCTGCTTGGTATTTTGGTCGTGGGTAAATGGCAGTCAATATTACGACCTGCATGGCGGCGATAGTATTCGCACAAGGATATATACTTTTTTGCAGATGTTAGCAATAGCAGCAGTTGCTATTACCATCCCAGATGTTTTTGAAGGTAATCAGTATGGGTTTGCAATTACGTTTGCCATTATACAGTTTTTAATTACATACCTCTGGTGGAGCGTTGGCTTGTATGATCCATCACACAGGGTTTTCAATAAATTTTACACTATAAATTATAGCATTGCTTTTATACTATTGATCATTTCTGTCTTTACAAATCAGCAAACAAGTATTATCCTATGGATAGCAACTCTTATCTTGAATTTAACAGCGCCGCTAATAGCAACCCAAACAGTAGTGACTGTACTGAAAGAGAGGGGACAGGTATTTTCTGCATCTGCAACGATTGTTGAGCGTTTTGGTCAGTTTACAATTATTGTACTCACAGAAAGTATCTTAAGCACAGTAGGAGGAGTTGCAGAATTGAAAAACAGGCATCTGGATGTGTGGATAGTTTTCATATTAGGGATACTAATAGCCTTTCTACTCTGGAGCCTTTATTTTGATATGACCAGCGAGCAGCAAACTAAAAAAGGATATGCTTATTATCAATGGCTTGTTTTTTTGCATTTCCCGCTATTAGCTGGCCTTAGCGTATTAGGGGCCTGCCTTAGAGTTTGCATAACAAGCCTGGCTTCAGGGATTTCATCAGCAACGCAATGGATGTTTTGCATTTCATTGGCAACCATATTACTGATGATCAACGGCATCACCAAAATAATGGAAGAAGATGAAGATGATCGTAACTATATAAGGCCCGTTTCCCGTATGCTTTGGTTAATATCAATATTTATACTCATCATCCCTATGTTTGGCAACTACCTCACCAGTTTCAGCTTCCTGGCCCTTATAGCCATAATCTTATTTATTCCTGTTTTTATTGGCATAAGAAGCTGGGTACTATTTACTTTTTTCAGTAAAGGTTAGTTTTTAACATTCAGGTACTTAAATAGAGTCATCAATTCAACGTAACGGTTGTGATGCAGACATCCTCTATCGTCTCTTTTCACACCCAACGCCTATATATGGCTGTGCAACATTTGATGTATGTAGATAGTATATAGAGATAAGGGAATTAAGCTTAGCAGCATTTTTCTTTTCTCTATATCATGAAAAAGCATGCTGGAAAAAGAATAGACATATATATTTTCAATTGCATTTTTTACAGCTGGGTTACCTTTTTTATATAGCTTTTCCGCAACTGCCATACACTGTTTTACAGCGCCAAAGTTTTCTTCTTCCATTTTACCATGTGCATGATCTCGCAGTGCATTTACAGTACTATGTACAATACTACAGTTCTCATTGTCAAAAATCTTACCAGACAGTTCAGGTATTTCCTGCTCAACTATTTGTGGTAATTCATTGTCGTTTATCATTGCCATGATATTTTAAACAAAACTATTAAAACTCTGTGCCAATAAATCAATATATCCCAACTTTTGTGATTGCTTTAAAGGCCTGTAATTAAACAACGGTTTGATAACCTCTTATAAAATCAGTAACCAGGTAGGCTATCAGTTTCGCATTATACAAGTCTTCTACAGCCCCAATTTTCGCAGCTCCTTCTGGTAGGTGCAGGTAAGCAGCATTTCCGGCCATGGCACATTGTGTTATATACTGCCGTGCTTGTAGTGTGGTAAGGCCGCAGGGCGTAGCTGCACTGCTCAGTACCCGCTCTATACAGTCAAGATCAAGCTCTATACCTCTTGCTGTTCGGCCAGTATGCTTCAGTGCATCCCTTACACTTTGCAGGAACGTTTGTTCCTCCCTCAGGAAAATCCCCTCATAGGTGCTGTAGTAAATATCGTGATCCGCTTCCAGCGCATCCATAATATACTGGCTATTGTAGTTTTCATGTAGCCCCACAATGGCATATTTATGTAAGTAACCCTTTCTTTTTGCATAGTGAAATCCATTGCCACTGTGCCTGCCTTCCATCATACGGTAGTCACTGTGTGCATCCAGATTAATGCAGTTAATCTTTTGTCCCTTCACAGTACTTACAGCTTGCAGCAGCGGATAAGCATTGTTATGTCCGCCACCAACTACTATAGGCACCTTCCCGGCAGTCACTATTTTCTGTATCATGACCGATACTGCTTCATCTATATGCACCACAACTTGCCTCAGGGTGTTTACATCAGCATTGTTGGTTTCATCCATTAGTTCCCTAAAGTCAAAAGCACCAAGCACCAGCAAATCTTTTCCTTGCAATTTTTTCGTATCCTGTACATTCAAAATAGCGCGCAAAGCGGGTTCCCACATGGTATATGTCCCGCCCCTGCCGTAATTGGCCCGTACTCCTATATCTTCAGGTATGCCCAGTAGTACAAACCTGGCATTACTGTTATATAATTCTTCCTCCCAGTTATATTCATGTACAGTTTGTACGTGCTCACCAAGCTTGGTTTCACCCAACCGTTTGCTTATCAG
>JABDEZ010000125.1 GCA_013286835.1 Bacteroidota bacterium | reverse complement strand
TTTTGAAGGAAATAACACATCACTAAACTAAAATAGGTTATGAAAAAGACAATGTTGATTTGCTTCGTTTTGCTTTCTGCAAAAACTTTCGCTCAAAATTCCGACAAAGGTTTTGTCCAGGGTATGTTGCAACGCTTAGAATTTGGGGTTATGGCGGGTGCCAATTATAGCAATTTTACTAATGCCAGTTTCAGTACCGATCCTTTAACCGGTTTTCATGTAGGCGGTGTTGTAGGTTTTAAAATTACAAAGCACTTTTCAATACAAGAAGATTTTTTATTTTCTACTGAAGGAGCAAAAAATAAAAGTGATGCATTTGAGAGACAGGATATCAGCCTTTACTACATCCGGGTACCTTTCCTTATCAGATACAAAAGCAATTTGGGACTTTTTGCTGAAGCGGGACCTCAAGTGGGAATGAAAATAAAGGAAGATGTTTCATGGATGCCTGGTGGACAATTTGCAAAGAACGTGGATGCAGGTATTGTTGGCGGTATTGGATACCAGTCTAAAATAGGTCTGGGCATCGGTGCAAGATATATTTATGGCATATCCAACGTAGGCAATTTTAATAATGCAACAATAAAGAACAACTTTAATAACAATAATGTGCAGGTCAGCGTATTTTATATATTCTAGTCCTCTGCAATACAAAACAAATACTTTTGCATCAATGCCAAACGATCTGCCATTAAAAAACCTGAAGCGGCTGAACTGGATGATATCCTTTATGACAGCCCTATTGGCTTTTATTTTTTTGTCCACAGTTACACACGATATATACACGCTGTCTTTGCGTTTTTTGCAGGTGATACTATTTATGTCGGCTCAAAGTTTTGCCAATGTATTTTTGCTTAGAATATTCATCAATAAAAGCCAGCCTGGACTCCAGTATTCTAAAATAAAATTTTACGTGTCCAGCTATATCACAACAATAGCTATCTGGCTTTGCGTCAGGGCCCTGTATTCTTACCAGACTGGTATCAGGTGGGAGGGCGAGGGCGCAAATGTAATGCAGGCCTATTGTCTTGCTATTGTTGCTATTTTTGTGCTCAATACACTTATTCTTACTTTACAGAATCTGGTTATTCTACAGCATAACAAAGCTCAAAGTGAGATCGAGAATCTGCAACTGCAAGCTAATATCAGCGAAACTGCAAACCTTTTATTAAGGCAGCAGATCCACCCGCATTTCCTTTTTAATGCATTGAACACCATAAAATCGCTTTACAAGCAAGACCTGCAGCAGGGAGAAGATTACCTCGTGCACCTGGCCAACTTTTTAAGGGTGTCTATTTCAAACCACACCACAAAAACCACCTTGATAAAAAACGAACTTGAATTTTGTCTGGATTACCTGAAAATGCAGAAAATACGATTTGGCATAGCGTTAGACTATTCAATTATTATCCCGGAAGAGATCATCGAAAATAAATACCTGCCTTTTTTTTCTTTGCAGCCCTTGGTCGAGAATGCATTAAAACATAACGATCTTACCGAAGAGTGCCCTATATTAATTACGATCACTGAAGAAAATGGTTACCTGCTTGTTGCTAATAATATACAGCCACGTAACTATAAAGAAACCTCAACAGGCCAGGGCTTATCAAATCTGGCTGAACGTTACCGTTTGTTAGGTGCAGAAGAAATCAAGATTTCGTCTGATAATTTCTTCTTCACCGTAGGCATAAAAATATTAGATAAATGAAAGTTGTTATTATAGAAGATGAACGGATTACGGCTGAAGACCTGAAACAAACAATAAGGCAGGCAGATCCTGTTTTCGAGATCGTCGCAACATTAAGATCTGTGAAGGAAGGCTTGGCATGGTTTAAATCTAATACGCCACCTGATCTTATATTCAGTGATATTCAGTTGGGCGATGGGCTTAGTTTCGAAATCCTTGGCGATCTGGGTATCCCGGTAATATTTTGTACCGCTTACGACGAGTATGCACTCAATGCATTCAAAATGTATGGAATAGATTATATCCTGAAGCCATTTAACCTTACATCAGTTACTGCTGCACTGCAAAAGTTCAATAAACTCACCCAGTTAAAGCAAGAAGAGATAACCAAGCAATACGAATCTATCAGACGCCTGTTTTCAGATTCAAAAATAGTAAAAGCTTCCTCCTCGCTACTCATACATTACAAAGACACTATCTTTCCTGTAAAGATCGAGGATATCGCTTTATTCCACCTTGAGCATGAGCTGGTTACTTTGGTGACATTCAACAAAACAACTTATTACCCCGGTAAAAGTCTTGATGAGTTGGAGGGACTTGTTAGTGATGGTTTCTTTCGGGTAAACCGGCAATACCTGGTGAACAGGAAAGCGATTATAAATGTATCCAGCCTGTTTTCCCGCAAACTCTCATTGAGTGTGTCCGTGCCTGTAAAAGAAAGTATTACCATCAGCAAAGAAAAGGCACCTCTTTTTCTTAAATGGTTGTCAGGGGAGGTGTAGTATTGTAATTCAAATACTCAAAATGCCGGGATGCTCATGCTGATGATATTTTCAGCCATTTTACAAAACACACCTCAGAACAAACTTCCTTGTACTGACTTGCTTTCATCCTCTTCAATAATATGCAACACACTTTTCCCAACATCTGTAATATGGATGACCTCCCATCCCTGCAAGGTTAGGTAGTCCGATATCTTCGCGCGATGGCATTGCCACCAGTTTGCTTCTGCACACATATAAGCAACGGCTTCGGTCTTTGCAAGTGTTTGCAGTATATCAATTGCGTTTCTGAATGCATCGGTCTCCATATAGTTCTGGTATGCCGAAAATGGTTTTGTTGTATCCTTATTGGTAGCTACATTCCTGGTTATACGACCACCCAACGCTGGATAATGCACGTACTTGACATTGTTTTGTTCAAGTGCAGCTGCAAGGGCCTTACTGTTAAATTGCGGTACCCATTTAGATCCGGGCATACTGCGCACATCAGCCAATGTACTGATACCAAAAGACCGCAGCATTTCTATAAAGAATGCTGCGGTCCTGTTTGAATGGCCTATTGTATATATCGTATGGTGTGCATTCATGCACTTATATCTTAACTAAAACTCAGCTGCCTCAAGCTCATGCTCTGGTTTCAGAGATTTTGGCTTGTTTACTGCAACAGGGTTCATCTTTATTATACCAAGTGTTTTAAACATCAGTACTATCGGGTATATCGGATCTACCTCGTGCCATTTCACACCAAAGTTTGCCCTTGTCGGGAATTTGTGGTGGTTGTTGTGGTAAGATTCACCCAACATCAGCCAATCCACATGAAAAAGGTTTTCAGAAGTATTGTTCATTTTGTAGTTAGTATAGCCATACTTGTGTGCATACCAGTTAATAACAGCACCATGCACCGGCCCCATTGCAAAATGTATTGGCAGTAGCAGGTAGCAGAATACGTTCGGTGCATACACTACATAGAATGCAGTATAAGCTATTGCAAAGCCAAAGCGCGATACCCACCCGTGTGCAAACTTGTCAAAAGCTGGCCAGCTGGGTACACCCTTCAAAAAGCGGGGCTCTATACCATCATGGCTGTCAAATATTCCTGTGTAAATCGTTTTGGTTTTCCACATCATATCCATCAGGTTCTTAGAATAGCTGGGGCTGTGTGGGTCTTTTTCAGTGTCGGTAAACGCGTGGTGCATACGGTGCATAATAGCATATGCACGTGGGCTCAGGTAAGAAGAACCCTCTGTAAGCCAGGTAACAATGAAAAAGAATTTTTCCCATCCCTTACTCATTTTAAAAGCGCTGTGTGCGCCATACCTGTGTTGAAAAAACGTTTGAGAAAAAAGAGACAAATACCAGTGCGCCGCAAAAAAGATCAATATCGCCATGAAAAAATAAATGTATAGTAGCTTCGCTACAGAATATTTAAAGATATAAAGTGCGCAAAAATAAGCTTTTTGTTGTCTATATAGTCACTAAATTGTCTATTAAGTTATTTTTAATTTTATATCGACATAGTGCATCCTGTTTATTTAGGCTTAAGTAATACATCCGTAGTGCTGCCTGCCGGCATGTCTCAACCCCCAATCGCAAATCCTATTGTTAAGCGCAAAGAACCGTCTAATTATTTTGATACATTTTAAATTGCAGTATTCTTTTTTCGTCAATAAAATATTCATATCCCTCAACATTAATTTACCTTTGCGTGTTATTACCACACCAGTTTTATGATGAATGCACGTTCTATAGTTAGTTTAGTATCCATATTATTGCTTGCCTCTTGCGCCAAAACCCGTGTTTCAGAACACGCTGATTGGGGTAAATACTACCAGGCGCAAGGCATTAAGAATGCCTGCTTCATATTGCGCGATAACAACCACGAAGCCATCCATTATTATAATAAAGACCGTTGCATCCAGCGCTTTCTTCCTGCATCTACTTTCAAAATATTCAATAGCCTTGTTGCGCTTGAAACTGTTGTAGCACCAGACGATCAGCTTATAATAAAATGGGATGGGGTAGCGCGCCGTCCCGATTGGGATAAGGATATGAACATGCGCGAAGCATTCAAAGTTAGTTGTGTTCCCTACTATCAGGAAATAGCCCGCAGGATAGGCAAACAAAGAATGCAGCACTATCTGGATACAACTAAGTATGGCAATGCGACCATTGGCGGCGCTATTGATACTTTCTGGCTCGATAACTCATTGCAGATATCAGCCGATGAGCAAGTGGGCTTCCTGAAAAGAATGTACTTCAACGAGCTCCCGTTTTCAGAACGCAGCCAGCGCATAGTGCGCAGCATGATGTTGCGCGAAGAGACTCCCGCCTACAAACTATACTACAAAACCGGTTGGGGCGTAAAGCCCGATAACCAGCGCATACTTTGGGTGATTGGCCAATATAAG
>JABDEZ010000124.1:60-4935 GCA_013286835.1 Bacteroidota bacterium | reverse complement strand
CTGCACAACAGTGGATATGGGATGACTTTGAAACAAAGGACCCTGCCGGCAATAAACTAAAAGAACTGAAAGCCGATAACCCTGATCGCTATCAGCAGATATTTAAAGAAAAATTCGGTAGTTAGTAATCCCCCTTATTTATTCTAACCTGATTGTTATTGCATCCCCGCAATCATAGCTTTCTATCAGGCATGTAGTTACTGATCTAAAAAGCAAAGTGTTTTTTATTGATCTGACCTTATAATCTCGCTGATAGGTTATTGCACTACTGTGTTGTCGCATTATTCTGTTCGCATTCCCTCCACATTCATTTACTAAAAACCAATAAACCTTTATGGCAATTCAAAGAGAAATATGGGAAGACCATATAGAGGGCAACCTCTTTAAAAACAATGAATTTTTATTAGCAAGTACAGATGCCAGCCAGTTTGTACTGCAAGGTAAAGTGGTGCATATACCACAGGCAGGGGCACTACCCAACGTGGCAATAGACCGCTCATCACTGCCTGCAAGTGTAACACAGCGTACCGATGTTGATGTGACCTATGCACTGAACGAGTACACCACAGACCCTATACTGATTCCTAATGCGGACACTATGGAGCTGAGCTACAACAAACGCGAAAGTGTACTGAGCGAACATGAAGCTGCACTGCGCCAGGTAACTGCAGACAGTATTCTTATAGACTGGGCACCCGCTGTAAACTTTGTACATACTTCAGGCGATGCAGTAATATCTCACCTTACTGGTACTACCGGCAATCGTAAAAAGTTTGGTGTAAGCGACCTGAAGTATGCTATGCTGACGCTGAACAAACAGAACGTGCCTGTGGAAGAACGCTATGCACTGATGAGCGCCGATATGTACCAGCAGCTAACTGATAGCATGGATGCTACACAGTACCGTGACTACAGCCAGGCATTTGATGCTAAAGATGGCGTACTGGGCAGGTTGTATGGTTTTAACATTATGATGCGCAGCAACGTAGTTACTTATACCAATGATACAACCCCAGTGGTAAATGCATATGGTGCCAGTGCAGCAGCTACCGATAACGATGGTGTACTTTGCTGGCAGCGCAACGCGGTAGAGCGTGCTCTGGGTGAGGTGAAGTTCTTTGACCGCATAGGTGACCCTACTTACTATGGCGATGTATATAGCGTACTCGTACGCATGGGCGCACGCAAACGCCGCGGCGATGAAAGAGGAATTGTTGCCATAGTGCAGGCTGCATCAGCATAGGCTGCAGGCCATACCCGGAACCCCGCTGAGGGCTGGTATTTATAACATCAGAGTGAACAATAATCATTTATTCACCAACCTGTGCTTACAGGAATTTAAAAATGCCCCGCGGGGTCTCCGGGATTTTATGCCTGAAATGAAAATTTGGATATTGGCCGGTGTAGTTGGCGTGCTTGCAGCCCTGCTTGGCTTTGGCATCAGGATAGTAACACATGAAGTGTTGAAAAGACTGGATGCCATTGTAGCAGAACTAAAACAACTAACCAAAGCTACCACCATACAGGAGCAGCAGATAAAACGCCTGCAAGACCAGGCCGCAGTAATAAATCAGCGGCTGCACGAACATAGTGTACGCATTCACACTATTGAATCGAAGATCATCAAAAATTAATTAACCAATAAACCCCCGCTTCCCTTATGCTTTGTGCCACTTTTAAAATACGCATCAAAACAGCCTTGCGTGAATTTGATACCTACATAGACGCGCATATAGATACCGCACTGAGTGTAACCAATGCTATAAAAAATGCGCTCTCCTCACCGGCTGCCATAGTGCTTACAGACATTATACCCGGTAACCTGGATAATGTGATACGCACTCAGTTGGTAAATGCACTCACCAAGGTGATCACTGCCCTGTCTATTGTAGATAGCTGCAAACAATACACCGATATTACTGAAAAACTGAGCTGCTTTGCAACACAATTGCAGCAGCACGATCCTCAATTGCAGGACGCTATATTGCAGAAACTGGCCAGCTTGCTGGCAGGTGAGCTGGATGGCAATCGCCTGAAACAAAACCTTTACGACCTGTTTACACAGGCTAAGTACACCACCGTAAAATAATACCCTTTCTAATAAGGCCGGTACGACAGCATCATTATCCTTTCCCATCCATAAACCACAAATAAAACAGAACAATGGCCCTTATAAATCCTGGTAATGATGTTGGCGGTTCCACACTCGCAACCCTGGCTCTGCAGATAGCGCAGGGCCAGGTGGGGCAGTGCGAAAAGCCTATAGGCAGCAATAGCGGCCCTATGGTAAATGAATACCTGAAAGCAGTAGGATTAAACCCCGGTTATGCATGGTGCCAGGCATTTGTGTATTGGTGCTACCAGCATGCTGCACAGCAAATAAAAAGTGCTAACCCGGTAACTAAAACCGGAGGAGCTGTAGACTGCTGGCACAAAACGGCTGTACAGTTTAAAATAACACAGGCCGAGGCGTTGCGCGACCCAAAGATATTGCAGCCAGGTTATCAGTTCATACTCAGCTTTGGTAATGGCGCCGGGCACACTGGCATCATAGAAAAAATAGAAGGTACGCTGCTCTACACCATAGAAGGCAACAGCAATAACAATGGCAGTCGCGAAGGCTACGAAGTAGTTCGTCATCAGCGCCACATAAACGACAAGCTTCTGGTTGGTATCATACGATACTAACCCACAGAAGAATAAGTAACAATAAACCCTATCAACAATGACCGAAAACCAACGTTCTTATTTTGAGAACCATGCCAGCGTAGAAACGCTATTCTTCACCAGTGATGGCTTTGCATTCTTCAAAGAAGCAGATGCCATCAATCATTCCAAACATCTGGATGACGATGAAATAACCACCATTAGCCGGAGCGAAACTGATGAGCTGGAAGAAGACGAAGAAGATCTATTCTAAAACCTAAAAACCAAACCTGGATAATGTTACCAAACGTAAATATAACCCTGGCCAACGGGCAGCTTGGCGGTGTACTGCAAACAGCCGATGGTGTGGCGGGAATAGTACTCACCGGTGTAAGCGAGGGGAGCATCACTGCCGGCACGCCATTGTTGTTCACCAGTCTCGCAGATGCTACAACCCAAGGCCTTACAATTACCAATAATCCCTTTGCATACAAGCAGGTAAAGGAGTTTTATGACGAGGCCGGTACCGGTGCGCAACTATACACCATGCTTGTGCCCAATACCATGAAGGTGAACCAGATTGCAGACAAGACTAATGCAGCTGGCGCAATAAAACTGCTCAATTTTGCAGCAGGTAAAATAAGGTTGTTGGGCATACTTACAGATGATGGAAGTGTGTATAATGTTTCATCCCCGGTAGTAACCACAAATGGCATCAATGCCGACTGTTATACAGCAGCAGCTAACATGCAGGCGCTGGGAGTACAATTCTTTGCAGCACAAACACCTTTCAGGGCAGTAATAGGTGGCACTTCTTTTACGGGGTCATCTACTGCGCTAACTGATGAAACCACAGCTTCAGACAATCGGGTATCTATCCTTATTGGCGATACGATAAGTGGTAGCGGTGCGGCTGTAGGTTTGTTGCTTGGCCGTGCAGCATTTGTACCTGTGCAGCGCAAAATATCCCGGGTAAGAGATGGCGCACTTACCAATACCACAGCATTTATAGGCACAGTATCGGCAGACCAGTACACGGCAACCGAAGTACTATTTGACAAAGGATATATCACCTTCAGGGTGTTCCCAAATAAGAGTGGGTTTTTCTTTTCAGGCGATGCTACCTGCACCTCAACTACAGACGATTACAGCAGCCTTGCCCGCGGACGTGTAATTGACAAAGCCCAAATACTGGCATACGCAACTTTTGTAGATGAAGTGGATGATGAAGTACCTGTAGATGCAAGCGGCAATATAGATGCCGGCTACGCCAAGTGGCTGGAGCAGCAAATAACCAACCAGGTGAACCTGAGCATGACTGCTGGAAACGAGATAAGCAACGTTACCTGCTTTATAGATACAGCACAAAATATACTGGCTACAGGACAACTGAATGTAGTGCTGAAAGTAACCCCTGTAGGCTACGCCAGCGATATAGAAGTGCAGCTTGGATTTTAATAAGCCATCTGCAATACAGTAATATACTCACAATAGCTTTCTACTAATTTTTAAAAAATAAAACAAAATGCCAGGACTACAATTTTTTGACAGCCAGGAATGCGAATGGGTTGACATGACCGTGAACTTTGCAGGGTCGCCACTTACTAAAATAAGAGGTCTGAAATACAAAGCCGCACAGGAAAAGGAAGCGCTCTACGCAGCTGGTGATGAACCTATAAGCATCCAGAGCGGCCACCGCACTTACGATGGTACCATAAAGGTGCTGAAAGGTGCACTTGATGATATGAACAAGGCTGCTATTGCTACCGGTGCACGCGATATACTGGATATGGAATTTGACATAGTAGTAGTATATGCACCAAAAGGAATAAGGCTGCTGCATACCGATGTACTAACCCGCTGCCAGGTAAAAGAATTTGAAAAAGGCTGGGATACTGGTGCAAAAATGATGGAGATATCATTGCCTATTATGTTCCTGGGCATAAGTAGTATCTAAGTGTGGTAAGCAACAAAATTTTCAGAAAACAAAAACCAGATAACACATGAACCAACTAACCGGGCAAGCTACCCCTGAACAGATACACCAATGGAAGAGCCAATACAAGCAAGGTATATATGCCATAGAGGTAGATGACCATATAGCCTACTTCAAAAATCCCAACAGGCACGAAATGAATTGTGCCATGAGCAAAGCAAGTGCAGAGGCCGCACTGGATATGTACGATGAACTTGCTAAACGTACCCTTATTGGCGGCAGCGAAGAAGTAC
>JABDEZ010000123.1 GCA_013286835.1 Bacteroidota bacterium | reverse complement strand
CCGGAAACCGGGAAGTTGTTGCCATCTACTTTAAAGGATACTACTTCATTATCATTTAAACCATAGACCTGCACCCTTGCCGATGTAATAGGGTTGGAAAAAGTGTAAATATAACCACTGGGTACACCGCCAACTCCTATAAAATAAGGACCTGTTCCGCAGTTATTGGCAGGTACTACCGTGCCGGGCGATCCGCTGGTAGATATAGTGACATGGTAGCCACTAACCACTTGTGTACCAGTGGTAGCAGTAACTGGATAGTAGGTTTGGGCTGCCGCATATGCTGGCAATAAAGCAAGCATACAAACAAGCAATAGAGGTTTAATTGTAAACATTTATCAATAGCATTAACATTAATGATTAAGTTAAAGTTATGAAAAATTGGAACATTTACACTTTTTAAGATGTTTGTACATCCATTTTAGTTGCTGGTGGGTGAATTTGAAGGGGTGCCACCCTGCATAAAATACCAGGCAGCATAGAGCCAATAAAAAAAGTGCCTTCATAGTAAAAAAGTTAAGGGCTTATCTTTAAGATAAACCCTTTTATATTCATTCCTTGGTTAGTTTGGTGGTAGCTATCCCAGGTCTATCTCTGTATTATCTCCTATGTTCAGGCTTTGGCTTAGTCCGCGCACATAGGCATCGTTACCTATAATGGAGGCTTTAAGTACCACCTCTTCCAGCTCAGCATAAGAACCTATGATAGAATCTTTAATGATACTAAACTCTACCGTGGTGCATTCACCTATAGTTACATTGGGGCCTATTATAGAGTTAGTAATGTGGCAGCCTTCCGCTATGCTTACTGGCGGTATCACAACTGTATTGTGATAGCTATGGTGTTGCACTTCGGTAATATCGCCGCCCATTTGCTTCAGCAATATTGCGTTGGTGGATAGCAGAGATTCCTTTTTACCGCAGTCAAACCAGTTATTCACCCTAAAAGCCTGGAATGTAATGCCCGTTTCTATCATGTATTGCAGGGCATTGGTAAGGTGATATTCGCCCTCACTGGCTGCACGGTTCAGCAGGTGGTGGTCCAGGGCAGCAAAAAGTTCTTTATTCTCTTTTATATAATAGATACCCACCATGGCCATATTGCTCTTGGGTATCAATGGTTTTTCTACTGCTTTCAGCACTATATCTTTCTCACCCAGTTCTGCAACGCCAAAGCTGCGCGGGTCATCTACCTTTTTTACCCCTATCTGGCTTACTTCGCTATTCAGTACCTCGCGTACATCATAATCACATACCGTATCGCCCAGTACTATCATCATTTCATCGTCCCCTACAGCATCGCGGGTCAGCCATATGGCATGCCCGGTTCCTCTGCGGTCTGTCTGGTTCACAAAAGTACAGTTCAGGTGCGGGTATGTTTTTTCTATATAGCGTTGTATTTTCTCGCCCAGGTAGCCTATTACAAAAACAAAATCGGTTACCCCGGCCTCCAGCAGTTGGTCCACTATCACGCTCAATATTGTTTTGCCGGCAAGGGGTATCAGCGCCTTTGGCTGTGTGTAGGTAAGCGGTCTTAATTTTGTACCGGCACCGGCAACAGGTATTATGGCTTTCAAAGGAGTATCAGTTTTGCGCCGTGAAAATACTATAAAACCAACTCAACTCACCAATATGCTTAAATAAATTAATTATATTGACAATATTCTACTCCTGTTACCCAACTTTTTTGCTTTAAAGGCTTTCTACTAAGGTAGTAATATAGCTACGCGCCATATTAATTATAGTAGGATAAGAAAAGTTTATTAAATTTATGATGGTAAAGCGGAAATTTTATTAACATACTACCCACGGGTAGTTTTAATTATATTGGTTAAATTATTACAAGCAAGTACTTTCTATGCGCAAATATTTACTCTTACTCATTGTTTTTTCTTGCTCGTTATACGGTACTGTTATTGCACAGATATCCAATCAACCTGAACAAAATTGTCCGGGTGCAATTTCTGTATGTCATGGCGACTACACACAAACTACTTCTTATTCCGGTAGCGGTACTATAAATGAATTGACCACTGTATTCTGTCCGGGTGGTAACAACGGTGCTTTGGGTGCCGGCGAAAAAAACGGCGTGTGGTATCAGGTAAATGTGGTTTGTAATGGGTTTCTTTCTTTTACCATTATGCCCCTTGTAGGCACTGAAGATTACGACTGGGCATGCTGGAATATAACAGGTGGTGGCTGTAGCCTTATATACAATTATACAACCAATACACCCAACTACTACCCTCCATACGGTGGCACTTGTGGGCCGCCCGCTAATAATGGGGCCAGTAACTTTGCCCCTAACCTGGGTATTGGCGGATGGACAGGTCTTACGCAAAACCCTACGCTGCTGTTAAATGGTCAGTTCAACCCATCTTTTCCGGTAACAGCAGGGCAGACATTCGCCATCCTGGTAAGCAATTATTCTTCATCGGTTCACGGCTACACCATTTCATTCGATTCTTCCACAGCTTGCCTGCACGATACTATACCGCCTAAATTCACCTCGGCAGTTGCTAAATGCGGATATACAGCTGATAATATAGAGGTGACTATGAGTGTGCCGATAGAATGCTCAACACTTGATCCTGATGGTTCTGATTTTTATCTTACTCCAGCTGTTGGTACAGCACCCCCAACACAGACAATAGTTTCAGCATCAAGTTCTTTGTGCATATCGGCAATATCAGCTACCACTAGCTATAATATCAAGTTCTCAAGCGCCCTGGCTCCTGGTGCCTATTGGCTGCATTCAAAAGTGGGTAACGATACTAATACACTTATTGACTATTGTACCAATCACCAGTTGATAACGGACTCTATAGAATTTACAATGACCCCGCCCGCACCTCCCGTAATAGTCGGTCTTGATACGCCTGCTTGTAACAGGGCAAGGGTAGTATTCAACCGGGGTGTAAAATGCAGTACGGTAGATGTGGATGGCAGTGACTTCCTCATCAATGATGCCTTTGGAGATACCATAAAGATCAGCCGGGCTTTGGCCGTTTCTTGCAACGATATAGGGCTGGTAGATACTGTTGATCTGTTCTATACTGCTTCTATTCTCAAACCTGGTCTGTATCAGCTCTCTATTGTCACGGGTCATGATGGCGATGCCATTACAGATACCTGTGGTCAGGTGGTACCGACTGTATTTCCGTTTTATGTATCAGACGGGGGGGTAACAGCTACAGCCACACCCAATCTTCTTTGTGCTCCCGGATATTTTAATCTGGGTGCAGGTACTGCAATGTTGCCACCACCACCATTGGTTACTAACTGCGGTGCAAATGGCACCGTTTGCACAGGCGGTGCGGGCTACCAGGCAGGCAATGGCACAGACAGCATGAGTGCTGCTCACACACTGTTTGGTGGTTCTAAAACGCAGCGCCGCACACGTATGCTGTTTAACGCTTCAGAACTCACTGCACTGGGTGTAGGGGCAGGTACATTTAGCCAGTTGGCTTTTAATGTCACTACCAAAAATAGTACACTGCCATTTCAGAACTTCACCATTAAAATGGGTTGCACTGCAGATAGCCTCATAGATACTTCTCAGAATTTCCCTGCATCGTTCAGTCCGGCATTGGAAATAGTGTATGGTCCAAAAGCATACTCAACCACTTTGGGGTGGAACTACTTGCAGCTCGACAATACTTATGACTGGAGCGCTACCCAGAATCTGCTGGTTGAAATATGCTATTCAGATACTTCGTTAAATGGTAATGACATTGTGCAGGGTACTCTAGTTCCCTATCAGTCTTTCAGTGCATATTCATCAAATCAGACAGTGCAGGGTTGCGCACTTAGCAGCAGCATTGGTGAGTTCGATACAGTAAGGCCTAACATGCAATTTGTCTTCTGTCCGCAAGACACCACGCCTAAATTTAACTGGGTATGGACGCCAAGCCATTACCTGTACAATGGTCTTGTGGATTCTACCACAGCTTATGCTTTCCAAACTACTACATACACTGCAACCATAATAGACAAAGATTACTGCTACCGCAGAGATACTGCTTTGCTCACTATATCTGTACGTCACCCATGGCTTGGCCCGTTAGACACGTCTTTGTGTATTGGTAACAGTGTATATTTAAATGCAACCGGTGGTGTGTCTTACGCCTGGTACCCCAACAAGGGGCTTAGTTGCGATACCTGCGACTTTACCTTGGTAACAATAGATTCTACAACCACGTACTTTGTAAGGGTTGGAGACCAGTATAAATGTGCCGATACCTTGCAGGCTACAGTAACCATTAATTATCTGCCTGTAATAAGTGTATCACCAAAAGATACCATGGTATTGTACCAGGTACCGGTGCAGATATTTGCATTTTCACCTGGCGCGCGCTATTATACATGGCAGCCTGCCACCGGGCTCGATAATCCTGATGCACCTAACCCGTTTGCAACTCCTGATACCAATACCGCTTACATTGTAACGGTTATAGATACCAATAGTTGCAGCAATACAGATACAGTAACCGTACGTATTTATGAGCGTGGGGTAGAGATACCAACGGCCTTCACGCCTAATGGCGACGGCAAGAACGATGTGTTCCACGTAGCTAACCTCACCAGTCAGAAGATAGCTGAGTTCCGTGTATTCAACCGTTGGGGACAACAGGTTTTTGATGGCGCTAACAGCAACAAGGGTTGGGATGGTACATACAATGGAGTAGAACAGGGTATTGGCTCTTACAACTACCTCATCAGGGTAGCCTTCCACGATGGCTCTTTGAAAACATACAGCGGCTCTGTAACATTGATCAGGTAAAAGCCGAACAGCATATAAACTAAAAAACCGCCAATACGGCGGTTTTTTAGTTTTAGATAGATTCTGATATCATTTAAATTAGCTATTGAAACTATCCTACAGGGGGTATGTCAATAGAATATAATAAAATGACGAGCTAAGTCGCATGAGAAAGCTGAACCAATATTCTGCCACCTTTTTTGCATCCCGGTTGCTATCAGGATTCATCGCCTGCAAAAACCAGTGGCCCTTAATCAAGGAACCAATAAGTAATACCAATTAGACATCTGAATAAATCAGGTTACACAGGTATGTCCTGTAGGGGCTATAGCTTGGTAGAAAATAACAAACATAGTGATTATGCGCTTCGTAGATGCGCCCCATATCCTGGAGGGGAATTGAGCAATGTATATACACAGTTAGATGTCTAAACAGTTTTATATATATATTTATCTGATGCATAAAC
>JABDEZ010000122.1 GCA_013286835.1 Bacteroidota bacterium | reverse complement strand
GCACACTATTTTTCAGCGGATCAAAACCTGGGTTATTGGAAATGAATGTTATTACCTGGGAACGTGTATTGCTGTCTGGAATTAATTGGCTTCCACTACTGCCCTGCAGCTGACCAGATATGTTTGTTAGGGGGTACATTTTTTGTGTAATTCCTGCCAATGTTTGTGCATATTGGGTTTGTGCTTGTATATTATTAGGATCGGTAGAAGTGCCTCTTATTGAGGACGGAACAGCGAGCAAATTGTTCGTTTTACAAACATTTTGAATAAATAGCAACCACTGTGTCGTAGTCCACGTTGCTAACTGGCTAATGTCTTTTCCGCCTAAAGAAGCTATTAATGCTGCTATTGTCTGTGGTTGAAAGCAGGTTATCCCAGCTAGTTGCAGCGTGTTTTGAGCTGTTTTTGCCATTGATGCACCATATGCATTGGTATAAGCTGTCCAGAAATCATTAATACTATTATATGGCTGGGCATTATATAATGTTAAAAAATTGGAGACTGTGGCAGGCGAACCTAATCCCGCCTGAAGAACATCATTTAATACATATGATTCCCCGTTAATTCCTATTCCTTGTGTTGCAGTAACCTGGTATTTTTGAGCTGTCTGTATGAAAGCACCAAGATTGCCAAGCTGAGATTGAGGTATAACCCCATTGACGATTGCGTTGTTAACATTATCAGTAATGTCAGAAACCGTCATGGTTAACCATGGGTGAAGGGCAGTGCCCCCGGTTTTTGTCAATGCATAAAAAAGTTCTGGAGGTTGGCTATGCTCATTAGCATACTGGTGTGCTGCAACTATGTTTTGTACTATATTCC
This sequence comes from Bacteroidota bacterium, assembly GCA_013286835.1. GTDB lineage: Bacteria > Bacteroidota > Bacteroidia > Chitinophagales > Chitinophagaceae > JABDEZ01. The sequence continues at coordinate 4,464 of JABDEZ010000122.1, read as the reverse complement.
CCTTATGGCTCGTACTACCGCTTACATACCTTAACTGGTCTATGTTATTGTTAGTATCTACCTGTAAAGATGCAATTGGTATTGAGCCTGCAACTATATTTATTGCACTTACTACATTTTCAAATTCAGTAAGCTGATTTGCTAAATTGAGTGTCAAGTTGACTATAATAGTGTCCTGCCACTCAAATATATCATTGGATCCAACAGATACTCCGGAGACATCTACTGCTTCTACTCTTATACTCCTTTTGGTAACAACAACAGTGTTATTAATAAGTCTGCTGCTTATTTTGGCCTGGTATTTACCATGAGCATCTGTTTGCACAGTTGCAAGTAAATACTTATTGCTCAGGCCATTTTCATATACATTTACAGTTGTGCTTACACTGGGTTTTGAATTTGTATCAGTGATGATACCCCGTACCGTTATGTAGGTAACAGGTGTAACATTAATTATATTATCGGGCACAGCCGTGTCATATGCTCCCTGATTTATACTAATTGTTACAGGTGGCTGTGGCTTATAAGGTATGGTGTTGGTAGCTAATAAAGTTGTGCCGGTGTAGACCTTGTATTGCGGAATGATACTCTGTTCTAAGATCAATGAAGCAATGGGGTCTCCTATTGAAAAAGTAAAACCACCTGTAGCATTTGTAGTTGTACTCCCAATTAAACCATATTGATCAGAAGAGTCCCACAATTCTATTTTTGAATTTGAAAGCGGTGTATTTGCAGGAATGATGATGACCTGCCCTGTAATTGAGAATTGATTAGCCATAATAGTAGTGTTGTGTTTTTAAATATTTTTACATGGTTTTTTATTACGATAGCATTTAAAGCATCAAATACCTTCGGTTTTTTTTATAAAAAGGCGCTCGATATCGTCTAAGCTGCAATGGATGAAGTACGAGAAGAAGCATAATATCATTATTGAATGGTTTATAATTGGACAATGGTACCCTTAGATACGACACAAAAGAAAACTATGCACTTGCAGTCTATTTGCAAGCAACTTCATTTGCAAAGAATTTGCTCATCATGGCCATCCATACTGGGCCTCTTAGTTTGCTTGCATGGGATTGGAAGATGTGGTGATGGATATTTAATGGCCACTTTATTATAATTTGGTTTTAAAACATTCTCCTTTATCTATAGCTGATAGGGTAAGAAACCTACAATGTGGACAACTATAAATGATAAATACTGAACTGTAGCGGTGTTCCTCAGAGTCGACATAAGAGATATGCACATTGTTGGTGAGGCGTAGGAACCTAGGTAAATTTGACCCTCAATTTATCATTATAAACCTACTATTATGCCAATTAATAAGTCTGCAAAATTCCGTTTTGAAATTATTGATGAGTGTCTCAGAAATATAAAAAAGAAGTGGACCAAAGCTGAACTGCTGCGGTTTGTAAACAGACGATTGGCGCTGCACCAAGGCGAAGAAGTTTCTGTTTCTTTAAGTCAGTTACGGTATGACCTGGAAAACATGCAATGTGAATGCGGAGCGCCCATTGAGATGTATAAAGACGGTAAACAGTTTTGTTATCGTTATGAAGATCCTGAATTTTCCATTAAAAATATCCCCATTGAACAGGAGGATCTCTCCAAACTCAACGATGCTGTCTGTCTGTTACAACAAATCAAAGGATTCTCTGTTGCCGATGAAATGGCAGCAATTGTACATCGCCTGGAACAAAGATATAACCTTACGCCACAATGCGAGCGGCAAGTGATATCTTTTGAGAATACCCCTGAAATGCAGGGTGTGGAAAGCCTTGAAGATATATATCATGCGATCATTAGGAAAACCGTGCTTAAGATCACCTATCAGACGTTCAATGCAAATACATCAAGAATATGGCATGTGCATCCGTACTTGTTGAAAGAATATAGCCATAGATGGTACCTGTTAGGTCTTTGCGATGAAAAACAAAACATAAGCATATACGCTCTTGATCGAATGAAAGAGATCAAGGTGGCTCGGGTAGCATTTATAGAAAATGAGGCTGGGAATAGTGATGACTATTTTAAGGATATAATTGGAGTAACGCTGTTACCAGAGAATAAAGTTGAAGAAATAGAACTCTTGTTTTCCAGTCACCTGGCACCGTATATTCAAACAAAGCCATTGCATAAATCTCAAAATATTGTAAAAGTGCTTGATGATGGACGTTTGCAAATCAGAATTAGGATACGTATCAATCCAGAATTGTTAAGTATGTTGCTCAGTTATGGCAAAGATGTAAAAGTATTGCAGCCCGATCATCTTACTGAAAAAATACAACAAATAATAATCGAACAGCTCAAGCAATATGAACCTATATAACTTCAGTTATACATAGAAAAGAGAGGTCAATACAAGTCCTCTTAGTAATGACATAGATATCTCTTACATTAGTTTATCCACCACCAGCTGTAAGTGCCGTTGTCGATCTTCCACCCTATAATATCCCATGAAAAGATGCCGGCGCTCACATCAATAGGTCCCAACCATTTGCCAGGGCCATCATGAGAAAGGCTCCCGATACAACTTACGAGGTTTTGATAAATATTCACAGAGGCAGTTTTTTGCATATATCTGAATGTCAAACAATTAGGAGTTCGATGTTTTTTGGGGGAAACATCATTTTTTTGAGATTTTTGTGCCTTCGAGCGTTTTTTTAAGAACATCGAACCCCAAAGGTTAAGGAAATCAGGCGATTACAAGAGTTCGAGTACCAGTAGGTCGTCCTCTTGGTACAATTAAAAAAAGTTGAAAATTTAAAGAGCAAAATCTTCTGAAATGCAATACTGAAGCCATTTTTGAATGAATATACGTTAAGGAAAAAGTTCGATGTACAAAATAAAAGAATTTGAAAAACTGCATAAAATATTTTTCCTGCAAAAAAATATTCATGGTGTAAAATGCAGTCAGATAAGGGTTTGAGAACAAAAAAAAGAGTAAAATGTAGATTCTACATTTTACTCTCCTCTGGTGAACCCGCAGGGACTCGAACCCTGGACCCGCTGATTAAGAGTCAGCTGCTCTACCAACTGAGCTACGAGTTCATTTTTTTAATGGACGGCAAAGATAGTATTTCTATTTAAAAAAGGAAATGGAATTTGTTGTTATTGAGTAATTTATAGAAAGTTTATTGGACAAGGCACATAAATAGTATGTTGCTCACTTTTGAAGAAGTGTTGATAGGTTTCAATTACATCATGTTTCCCCCTTATTCCACCTCTTCTCTAAAGCTTATACCGTGATGCTTAAGTTCAGTAAGTACTGGGCGGTAAACCACAGGCATATTAGGTATGCAAACACCTGTAGGTATGTTGATCTTATTATTGAGAACCATACGTGCAAGAATACCCATGGGCAAACCTACAGTTTTCGACATAGCAGAGAAATCACGGCTTTCGCCTTTTAAGGTCATGCTACTTACCAGCTTTATCTTCCGCTCTTTGTGTGTGTATTCCACTTCGTGTTGCATGATGACCATATCCTTTTCTGCAGGTAGCATTTTCCATTTATTCTCTAATAGATCTAGCAAGTGCAGTGCAGAGCTTTTTTGCCATCTGGTAATGGATTTTCATCTAAGATGCCTAGCCACTCTATCATTGGCAGTACACGGTCGTCTGGCAACACCTTTAGTTTTTGAGCAACATATTCCTTAAGTGATAAGCCATTATTGTAGCCGATTTTTTTCTTAAACCACGATGCATAAGTGTTAGGTGTTCCTTCAAATTCATCATCATCGCTGGTAAGTCCTAACGCTACAAGGGCGTTCCAACCCTTGCAAAATGCTGGGTGGCGAAGTGTAGCCCGCAAGAATGTCTTTATTTCCGGTACGTCGTATTGTTGTAAATAATTTAGAGAATCACGGTTAGGGTAATAAGCAAATGAACCGATGCCATCTACCTTTATACGCTTATTACTGTCAAACATTTTTTCGTAAGGTACCTCTACCTGTTTGCCCTGATTCAAGTATTTAGCCCCCCCCCTTACCTGCAAAAACCACATTCTTTGGATTCCAGCTAAACTTATAGTGCCAGGGATTATCGTCATTTTCAGGTGCTACTAATCCACCGCAATAAGACTTGAAACTCGTGATGATACCTGCAACTCGCTGAATGCTATGAATGATTTGATTTGCAGTCATATGATCGATGCCGGGATCAAGCCCCATTTCGCACATAAACATAAGTCCCGCTTCTTTCACTTCTTTTTCCATCGCCTTCATTTCAGGGGTAATGTAGGAAGATGTGATAAGGTTTTTTCTATGCTTAAGGCAATCTTGTGCCAATAAAATGTGTAAGTTGGGGGGCATTAATGATACAACAATATCTGCTCTTGCAACTAGTGGTTCCCGCTGTACTGTTTTTGTGATATCTATAGCTGCTATTTCAGCAAAAGGGTTCCCATTGGTTTTTTCTGCAATAGCATTTGCATCACTATCAGCTACTATTACCCGCCAT
>JABDEZ010000121.1:999-5701 GCA_013286835.1 Bacteroidota bacterium | reverse complement strand
ATAGCCCCTCTGTACGCAGTGTATATATAAGCCCCATACTCAACTTTTACACCAATATAAATGCGCCGTTAAGCATACCCGCCAATACGGTCAAGACTTTTACAGAAACACAGAAACTCCCCGGTATTGATTTCTCATTACTGGGTATTGCACCACATATGCACCTGATAGGTACCAGCATTTATTCTTTTGGAGTAACCCCGCAATTGGATACCCAACAGTTCATACGCATTAACAACTGGAATTTTCACTGGCAGGGCTTTTACCTGCTGCCTAAAATAATAAAGGTGCCCGGCAACAGTACCGTGTATGCAAAGGCTACTTATGATAATACAGTCAACAATCCTAATAACCCCAGCAACCCGCCGCAAAACGTAGTGGCCGGCGAGAACACTACTAACGAAATGATGCTGGTGTATTTTGTATATACCTTTTACCAGCCGGGCGATGAAAATGTAGTGATAGATAGCACTTATACTACTACAGGGGTAAAGCAGGTGAATTATTACCAGGGGCAGCAGTTATTGCAATCGTATCCTAACCCAGCACATGGGCAACTGATAGTGAAGTACTATATGGAAGATGCGGATGAAGGCAGTATAGACCTTGTGGGGGCAGACGGCAGGCTGGCAAAGCAATTTGCCATAAACCAGCGCTTGAATGCAGGCTATACAGCTACCCCGTATTCTATACAAGGGCTACCGCCAGGATTATATACATTGAGACTTAAAACATCAACACAGTTACTAACACAAAAAATAGTAGTGCTTTAGTTGATTGTTTTTTTCTTTTTGGTAAACAGGCGTTTAATGAACTTAAGCGTTTTGTTTTTGTCTGAGTTTCCTTTAATGATCGTGTCCACAACTTTGGGATGGTTAGTTAAGGTATGTCTTGCGCCAAGTTTTACATTTTTTATGATAGAACTAAAGTAAGCCCATTGGGGATCTCTTTTTGTAGCTGTGGCCGTAATGCGAAGTTCTTTGCCTGGCATGGGGTTATCACAGTAAACAAAAAACGTTTTTGCTACAAATGAATTAACTGGCATAGGTACTAATTGTTTGTCGGCTTTTGCCCGTAACAATTTCATTTTAAAATCGTGATAGAAAACATGCAATAAGGACCATGCAGTATCTCTATTGCCAGATATGTACACATGTATCTTTTGAATCTGGAGCGTATCAACCTCTATCTGCGCAAGCACCCTTGCTTGCTTCCGGATGTCGGTAGCATCAACATTCTCGAGGTTAGCCTCTATAGTAAAAGGCCCTGTGGTATCTGCCAATCCTAAATTAAACGTAGCTGAAAGATCGCTTTTCTGGAATGCTATGCTATGACCCTTTATTTGTAAGCGTGGGTGCAGAGCTATAATGCCTGGTATGTTGGTAACGTTAGTAATGTGCGCATCTATATCTTTGAATGGCACAGACTCTTCCAGTTTACTTGTTTCTTCCTGCTCAGTATATTTAATGCAGCCTTTACGTAAGGTTATATCGGCAACATCTATTTTTATTCCGGCGTTATGCAGCAGCATATGAGGATCTATGGCCAGCATATTCGTTGGGTGCGATGGTATTACGTAGTTGAAGTATAGGCTCATATGCATATCATCAACCCTTGCTTTTTCTATCTGTAGCAAATTCCGATGTAATAGACCTTGCACATTAAAACCGGTAAGCTTCATTAAAGGAGCATGCATGCGGCATATAGTTGTTCTGTGCCCAAGTATGCTGTAAAACCTGTCGTTGGTCATAGGCGGCTCAATATCCACATTTTTCAAAGTGGCACTGTCTTCAGCTGTATTCAGATCTACTGCACCTGCTTTGAAAATGTACAGTATAGATGGCTTGTTGAAGTTGACTGCCGAGCCAGATATGACGCAGGATTTTGCGAGCAGGAAGCGAGAGGTATCTGTGCGTGTACTATCTAGCCGCCAGTCGCTAAGTACGGCTTTGCCGCCAGCCAGTGTACACGTAAAATTGCCCTTCTCCGGGTTTATATTTTTGTAGGTAATGTTGGGATCTATGATGTGAATATTTTCAGACGTAAGTCCTTTTATAGCCGGTGTCTTAGTGTTATTTTCTGTGCTATCGATTTGTGATGGCGTACTTTCTATCCATACCCGCGGGTGCCGTATGTACACATCGCCAAACGAAACTATTTTATGCCGAAGCAGCTTTATGATCTGGAGGTCATTCAGCTCTAGTTGGGCAACCGTTACACCCACTGCAATTTTAAATGGTTTCCGGGTTTTCTTTTTAAAATTTGCACTTATTGTGTCCGGCCATACATTTATGCCCTGCACTACAATCTTATCTGTGAGGAGGTTTATATGAATATCCTGTACAGAGGCGTGGTAAATGCTGTCGGTCCCTTTATACACCCAGCCATCTATATGTTTAATGATATAACCTTTATAAAGCAGATTGAAAACCAGGGTTGCACTTACAAACAGTATCAGGAAGGCTAGTATTATATATAAACCTAAGCGGGCAAACGTCCTCTTTTTAAGCATCATTATACATTAAAAGAAAAACCATGCCAGTTAGTAAGGCGTATTTTTTCTACATTAGCTAAACCATTAAAAACATTTACTCATGTCGCTACTGAACGGAAGTAATAAGAAAGACGCCAAAAAAGGAAATAAAGCAGCAAAGAATACGGCTGTTAACGCTAAGTTTACACCAAAACCAGGTGCAGCAGCAGCGCCTAAAAAGATCATAAAAACAGGTGGTAGCCGCGGTAGTTAATTGTTGATTACGGAACCATTTATAAAAAATTGAGGATGAAAGTTGAGATTTGGAGCGATGTGATGTGCCCTTTCTGCTATATAGGTAAAAGAAAGTTTGAACAGGCGCTGACAGAATTTGCGCACAGGGACGAAGTATCGATAACATGGAAAAGTTTTCAACTGGCGCCAGATATGCAAACGGAGCCAGATAAGACAATAGACCAATATCTTGCAGAACATAAGGGTATACCATTGGCACAGGCTCGCGAAATGAATGCGCACGTAACCAAGCTGGCAAAAAATGTGGGGCTTACTTACAACTTTGATAAAGCGGTAGTTGCCAATTCTTTCGATGCGCACAGGTTTTCTCACCTGGCCAGGCAACATGGGCTGCAAGATATTGCTGAAGAGCGTTTGTTTGCTGCATACTTTACAGAAGGTAAGAATACTGCAGACTATGATACCCTGGTGCAGCTGGGTATAGATATTGGCCTAGATGCTACAGAGGTGCGCAATATGCTCAACAGCAATTTATTTGCAGAAGATGTGCGGGCTGATATTCGCGAAGCACAGCAAATAGGCGTATCAGGAGTGCCGTTTTTTGTGTTTGTACATAAATATGCGATATCCGGTGCGCAGGACAGCAACATATTTCTACAGGCGCTGAACCAGGTATGGCAAGAGACAGGACATGATGCCCTGCCTCTTGCTGAAAATGATGGAGCAAGCTGCACGCCTGATGGCTGCAGCTAAAGCTTAAAAAGTATATATAATACCTAATGTAAACACCTGGCTTACCTGCAACCAGCCCAGGTTATTGCCGGGTGGGGTAGAAGATGTTTCAGGTGTTTTATTGATATAAGGCACATCATTGTCGTACACGAAAGTAGCGCCTAAAGCTAACCCCAGGTATTTTGTTGCCTTCCAGGTAAACATGTTGTCCCACAGTACCTTTATGTTGCCAGGGTTATCTTTTATCACGTTCCCGGTTGGGTCGGTTCTATCCTTTGCAAGGTAATTGGCATAAAGGTCGAGACGTGTTTTGAAGATGGTGTTCTTATTGATGTTCAAGACATATCGCCCCGAAAAGTATGCACCCAGGTCGAACTTAGATGTTTTGCCATAAGGGACCCCAAAAGCGCCTACCGGGGACTGCAAGGTATAAAACCGGCTCACAAGTACATCCCTGGCCGCTATTGGCGACAAGAACAGGCTAATGTCTGAACCCTTCCTATATTCCATCCCAGCAGCCAATGTAAGGTATGCCGGAGAGAAAAAGGCGGAGTTTGCAGTGTCTTTCCAGTTGGTAGCAGTATAGTTATACCCCTTTGTGAACTGGGTTTTACCATTAAACAACCCAGTGAAATAAAAGTCTTTAGAGTTGTTCATCTTTGTGCCGTATTTAGATGTGAAATCTATACGGTCGTCTGTTTTCCTGGGTACAAAGTTGTTGGAGTAGGTGTAATTAAGTCCATACGCCAGTGTAATGTTATTGGTCCATATATTGTTGTGGTCAAAATGCGTAAGGAAGCCACTTGCCACGCCATTCATTACCAGCGATGCTATTTCGCCACCGGCAGGCCAGTTGTGCAGGAAGCCCTCATTTATCCCTATATTCACACTGCCACCATGCGACCATAATACCGTGTCTTTATTTTCTGTCTGCAGTTCTTTTTTTACTTCATCAGTTTTAGTGAGCTGAGCATAAGCTGCCCCTGCGTTTACTAATAGCAATAGTGCAAGTACTACCTTTTTCATTATTAATGTTGTTAAAGTGAGAGAGTTATTTAAAAATGGCGCAATATACTATTATTCATATTATTATATGCCGCTTGGGATAAACACAGGGTTACCCAATTATTAAAGAATTGTACTTAAGTATGATGTACAAATAGATAAAAAAAGTGCATGCGCAATATTATAATTAATTGTGACATAATAATGTATGGTTTTATAAAATGAACCCAACTGCAT
>JABDEZ010000121.1:0-989 GCA_013286835.1 Bacteroidota bacterium | reverse complement strand
ATATTTTTTAAACGCGGATCGGTATAATTGCATTAATTAAATCAAAACTCATGATAGGCAAAGGGCTTAAAACTATCTTATTCCTGCTTATATCCAATTCGTTCATGACTTGTGCATGGTATGGACACCTGAAATTCAAAGAAATGTCCTGGAGTCAAAACCTGGGATTGTTCTCTGTTATACTCATCAGCTGGGGATTGGCTTTTTTTGAATATTTATTCCAGGTGCCTGCTAACCGCATAGGTTTTAAAGATGATGGTGGTCCTTTTACTTTAGTACAGCTCAAGACGATACAGGAGGCAATTACCCTTGTTGTTTTTATGATGTTCTCTATGATCGTTTTTAAGCAAAAATTTGAGTGGAACCACATTGTTGGTTTTTGCCTGATCGTAGCAGCAGTATTTATCATTTTTAAGAAATGGTAGCTGAGGCAATATATATTCCTCCTATAGGCTATTAACTTATATTTAATGAGAGTGTGCGCAAAATCACTGCTTTTTCGGTACTTTTGGAGATTGTCTTTTTTGAATTTGGGTCATACATAAATGTCATTACCACCACTATTACGTCACGTTTACAACCATGGTACTGAAGAAGTTATCAGGCGCGGTAAAAAAATATTTTACGCTTCGGGCGTACAGCTGCTTGATGTAGATCATCTTCTGGAACAAGTGCGTTTCAGAGTGCGTAACGACCTGTATCAAAACTACTATACCGTTACGGTACTTAAATTCCTGCAGCCGCAAGATCTGTCGGTAAGATGCCAGTGCCCATACAACCTGGGCGAAATATGCCGTCATGAGGTGGCTGCACTATTTCAGCTGAATGAAATATTGCAAAGCGGTTTTTTTGAGAACAGTGATATAAGCTATGACCAGAAGCATACCATAGTGCGTATGCGACAGATAAGCGTACAGATGCTGCGCGTATTTTCATCGGCCCCCATTATGGAGGTTTCTGAGCGGTGGGCTGCTGCAAATAAAGTTATA
>JABDEZ010000120.1:3793-5753 GCA_013286835.1 Bacteroidota bacterium | reverse complement strand
GCACCCTCCATTGCTCACCACACAATGATATACATTGTAATAATACTTTGCATCAATGTCTATACTCTGGCAATTGCTGCACACCAATGAATCATCGAGGTACCAGGAAGCAGTGAGGGCATCGGCACAGGCGGAAAGTGTAATATCTGATTTATAGGACACACTGAGTGTAGTATCGGCAAAACGGGGCACCGGCTTACTGAGCACTACCACCTGGCTGGCAGCGGTAGCGGTACCACCGGCATTTTCTACCGCCAGGTTTATTGGATATATCCCTGCCTTACTGTAGCATACAGTACCCGTAGGTTGCTGTACCGAAGAATCTGGGAACGCCCCCGGACAAGACCAGATAAATTGCTGCGGGTAATTATCAACCCTTGCTGAGATATTGATACAGTCACCCTCGCAAATAGTGTCCTTGTCCAGCTCTATCCCGGCTACTATTGGCACACAAAAATGCACATTCGTAGTGTCGCCTACACTGCCACATGGGCTGGTTGCCTGCACCCAGTAAGTGCCAGGCCTGGTTATAGTAATATCCGGAGTGGTAATACCATTACTCCACCTGATGTTATCTAACATAGAGGGTACAGAAAATGCAGCACTGTTCGCTTTGTTACAAATGAGTGTATCGGCTGGCAGATTGATAGCATAGCTGGCCGGCGTATAGATGTGCATACTATCTGTAAATACACCACACTGGTTGGTTGCCTGCACTATATAAGTACCATTGTGGGTAGCCACAATACTATTGGTAGTTTCACCTGTTGACCACAGTACTTGTGCAAAACCGCTATCTGCTGAAAGTATCAATGTAAAAGGACCTGTACTGCAAATAACCGTATCATCTCTTAGCTTCACACTCACGGGCAGTAACGTAACAGCTACGGGCTGCGATGATACTACAGCACACACTCCTGCCTGTACACTTACCTGGTAAGTACCTGCTGTGTTGGTTTGATATGTATTGCCTGTAGCGCCAGGTATTACAACTCCATTCTTTTGCCAGGTATAGGTATATGTGGCATTTGCCGGAGTTGTAAAATGCAGTATATCGCCAGTACATAAAAACTGATCAGTACCAGGCTGTAAATTTACAATGGGTGCCGGATCTACAGTAATAGATACTGGCTGCGAAACCGCAGTACACCCACCATTAAATATCCTTAGGGTGTAAGTACCCTGCTGGGTAGCGCCAAGTGTTGGTGATATATTGCCGGGAATGACATTGTTGTTCAGTAGCCATTTGTATGTATAAAGAGTATCTGTATTGGCATAAAGGAAAGCTGTATCGCCCATACATATTTCCTGTTTTGATGCTGTAATAGATGCTACAGGCCTTACCAAAACATTTACTACTACGGGAGATGAGGTTATTACAGGACATACCCCGCTTTTTACTGTAACAGTAAAAGTGCCAGCTACAGTATCATTATAGGTACTCACAGCAGCACCGGGTATTATATTCCCGTTATGCAGCCAGGTATAGGCATAGGCTGTATTTGCTACTGTATTGAAGTGCACTGTATCGCCGGTACAAACTACCTGTTTGGTAGCTGGCAATAAATTAACAACCACTTTGGGGTCAACGGTGATAAACAGTGCCGGGGCAATTGCTATACACCCGCCGTTCGATACAATAACCTTGTAGCTACCTTGCCGGGTAACACTCAATACAGGCGATGTATTGGCCGGCACCGTGCTATCGTTGTAAAGCCAGGTATAGGTATAGCCCACTCCCTGATTGGCATATATGTTTGCTGTATCGCCTGCACATATTTCCTGTACAGGCGCATTTGTGCTGGCTACCGGTATAGGGATATTACTTACCATTACATTGGCTGAAGTATCGGCTTTGCATGGCCTCCCTTGTATATACACCTTGTAATTGCCGGGTTGTGATGTAACATAACTGATATAAGTAGCCCCCGGAATAACCGTATCGTTTTTAAACCATTGA
>JABDEZ010000120.1:0-3783 GCA_013286835.1 Bacteroidota bacterium | reverse complement strand
GCAATTGCCCCGGCACTGTTTATCACCGTTGATAGGATGCCATCTCTGTTGCACCTTGCGCCAAAAGTATGGTCGTATCGCCGGGGCATATGCTTAAATGAGGCGAATACACACTTGCATGCAAAGGCAAATTGGGGTTGACAGAAAAGAATATAGAATCGCCATAGGTAGTACATCCGGTACCGGTATCGCTAGCTACAGGCCTGTAGTCTATAATATCATAAATATATTTTGTGTAGCCAGTATCAGAAGGTTCAAAATAACCATAGCTGTCCCCATATTCAAAAAGGCTGGCATACCATTGATATTTATAACCTGCGACCGGATTTGTAATGGTTAAAGTGACAGGATCATGATTACAATCCAGGCTCGCTACCGGCTTGGGTGGATTTGCGTTTGCGGTAATTATAGTGCTGTCTGTAATAGGCAACATACATTGTGGAGTAATAACGGTAACACGATAAATACCAATGTTCTGCATGCCCACATTAGTTATAACAGGGTTCCACACAGAAGATGTAAAACCTCCCGGCCCTGTCCAGCTATAAGTGGCACCGGGCAATTCTATCGCGGTAAGGTTTACGGTAGCGCCCACACAAGGAGTGTAACTGCTGCTGCTAATAAGCCGTGTATGTTGCAGGTCTAAAATTTTTAGCGTCTGCACGGCAAAAGCGCCGCAGGAGTCCTGGACTTTAACATCATACATATCATTGGCATTGCCACCAAAATTGGTGAATATACCTGTGGTATTGGTGGCCAGGTAAGGACCATTGACAGCATTACCTTGCTGCGCAAGATAGTAGTTGTAATGCACCGGTGCCAGGTAAGGCATTCCAGCCTTACCTTTAACATAGATCAGTCCCTGCCCCGGACCGCCGCCCTTACACAAAAAACCTTGAGAATTATCCAGATCTACAGTAACCGGGCTGGAGCTGTAAGTGAAAGCGTAACTTACAGTATAACTGTTAGGATATGGAAGGGCGTCATAATTACTATCAATTGATTGAGAATAGTCGGCACTTGTTGCTATAATTGTGTAAACACCGGGAGTACTTACTAAAAAGGAGTCACCAGCATTATACAATGTTGAGTTGCTCCAGGCTCCACCGTTTTTTGATACATCAAATCTGAATGGCATATTCTGTCCATTGCTGGTAGCTGTTCCTGTAGGGAATATCCAGAGCCCCTCGCAAGCTTGCCGTGTATGGCCAATGCCTATTGTATATTGATATAAATCTGCAGGGCCCACGGTAATAGGTAACAAATAGGTTCCGCAAGGGTCTGTTATCTTCCACACATAATTACCAGCCGGGAAACCGACTTTACCAATACCTGTAGGAGTCTGGTTTGATGTTGCGATATAGAGATTTCCGACCCAAATATTGTCTGAATATGAATATCCAGCCGGGCCACTAAACAGTTCGATCGTTCTTCTGGCCGATGTCGATATGCTCGTATAGAAGTCAAATTCAGTTATATAATTATTTAAGCCTGTTCCTTTGTTTACCGCACTCACATGATATGGGTTGCCGGTTATTGGTGTGGTGCCAAATTGTCCTGTCCCTGAATAACCATCGCCGGTGGTATAGCTAAGTGAATAATTACCAATAGGCAGGTTTGATGTTGGGAAATTAACACCTGAGATATATGGGCCATAGTGGGTTCCATTGTCGGTATTGGTCATAGAATAGGTTACAGGAGTGCATACAACTCCCGTAAATGATGTGAAACCTTTAAAATTTATGTTACAGTTCTGGTCGGTACTAATAGCGATAGCTGGAAAGGGTATGGTTTGTGTAAATCGCATGATAGTACCACAGGGTGACTTTACACTATATGTAATGACCTGCCCATAGTAATCTTTTAAAGTTTTGCCCGGTGGCAGATTTATTATGAATGGCTGTGTATTAAAATTAGTAAAAACCGTGGCTGGGGTAATACTACCTACCTGTGCCGAAATTTTAAACAAAGTATCGGATTGATACGACTGCCAGATGGTATTGCGCATGTCTGGCTTTGTTATGATCAAGGTGTCGCAACCTAAACTTTGTATATCGGAATAGTTTAGTTGAAATGTAGAAAGATCAAGATCACCAATAGTGACAGTTAAGGGCACTGTACCATTGTTACAATAGTCAGTAGCCTGCAAAACATAATTTCCTGAAGGAAGATTACCAATGCCATAGCCTGAGGATGAAAAGTTAAAAACTACAGGACCGGAATAAGAGGCCGGTGCGCTTATTATTTTCAGTGAATACGGAGGCTTACCATCATAAACGCTTCCATAAATTTGCCCAAATGCGCCGCAATTTATTGAATTACGTCCTACAGAAGCAGTCAGTCCAGGTGGTGTATAACTACCGGGTATAACAACACGTGACGTTTTGCCCACGAAGTTTCCACTACAGGTGCCTACCACACTTACAGGGTACGCACCAGCCGGGATATTACTAAAGGTTGAGGAATTATTTAGTGGTACCGAAAAACCATTTGCGGAGAGCGGTATCCCATATTGCAGGTTGGTGATATTTGCAGCATCCGGCCCTGAGATAGTAACACCGGAACTGCCATTACCTGCACAAGAACTGGCTGCAATAAGATGAGCAGAAATAGTCCAGTTATTACATTGCGCCCATAAAGTCCCCGGCAACACCATCATTAAAATGAATGACCATAAACCCACCCTTATTTTCTCTCCTGATATCATACCTTTTATTTGTAACTGTTTATCCAAGCTATCCGTTTCTAAAATAGGCACGCCTCAACTGACATCACACCTACTACTTATAAGACGGTTAAAATTATCCCATTCCTTGTTTATACAAAAAATAAAAAGACCGCTGCAGTTGCAGCGGTCTTTTCTATTCATAAAGCTTTATATGCGTGGATTACTGTCCGTCGCCTTCTTCAGCTTTCTTCATCTTATCTTTCAGTGCAGCTAGTGCGCCCAAGTCACCAAGTGTTGGTTTTTCAACCTTGCTCTGTATGTTCTTTACAGCTTTCTTGGTTTTGTCGCTTTCGGCAGCAGCTTCTTTCTTTTGCGATTCCTTTTCTTCTACCTTACCCTGTTCCCACACTTTGCTGTGCGAAACCATGATACGTTTGTCGTTGCGGTCGAATTCGATGATCATGAAAGGCAGTGTTTCATCTACCTCAACATTTTCACCATCTTCTTTGCGCAGGTGGCGTGCAGGAGCGTAAGCTTCCAGGCCATATTGCAGCTGTACAGATGCACCCTTATCGTCCTTCCTTGTTACGCTACCTTCGTGGATAGAGCCAATTGGGAAGATGGTTTCAAATGTATTCCAAGGATCTTCTTCCAGCTGTTTGTGACCAAGGGCCAGTTTGCGGTTTTCCTTGTCTATAGACAGGATCATTACTTCTATGTTGTCACCAACCTTCACAAATTCGCTTGGGTGGTTATAACGCTTGATCCAGCTCAGGTCGCTGATGTGTATCATACCACCTATGCCAGTCTGCAGTTCTACAAACACACCATAAGGAGTAATGTTCTTTACAACACCATTGTGACGGCTGTCAACAGGGAACCTGTTTTCAATAGTATCCCAAGGATCTTCAGTCATTTGCTTGATAGACAAGCTCATCTTGCGCTCGTCCTTATCCAGCGTTACAACAACTGCTTCAAACTCTTCGCCCATTTTGAAGAATTCTTTAGCGTTGATTGGCTGTGAAGACCATGTGATCTCAGATACGTGAACCAGACCTTCAACACCTGGCATAATTTCCAGGAATGCGCCGTAGTCTTCAATGTTCACAACTTTA
>JABDEZ010000119.1 GCA_013286835.1 Bacteroidota bacterium | reverse complement strand
TATTTTTTCCATTGTGAGGTATTCTCTGGCTGGAAACCTGGAGATACAATAACCTTTAAAGGGAAAATGTTCTTTATTATTGATATAGAAATGACGGGCAAAATATTGGAGATTGAACCTGAAAAGCTCTTGAAATACACATTAAAGAATGGCAAAGACAACAATGCAGAAGCAGGCCATTCAACAGTGACCGACGTACTTACTTATGAGAACGGAGAAACATTATTATCGATAACCGATGACGTGGGTGATGGGGAAGGCGCCGAAAAAAGACTTAAAAAATCAGAAGAAGGATGGGATAAGATTCTTAGGGGATTAAAAGAACTGGTTGAAGCCGAACAATAGCAACAAACCATATATGTGGATTTATTACTATTGCGGGAGCAATTTAGCTGCGGCCTTTTTATCTATAAACCAATATAAGTTGCCATCTATCGGCTTTATCATTTGGGCAGGGTATTTTGCCGTAGAGTTAAGTACTGTATTCAATATTTCAGCTTTGCCTTCCCCCGCAACCAGGAAGACAATATTGCGTGCCTGGTTTATTAGTGGTGCAGTCATTGTAATTCGAAACATTCCCACTTCATCCACATACACTTCCTTTACCAATCGTGAGCGCTCAGACAGCACGTCAGTACCCGGAAAAAGTGAAGCTGTATGCCCGTTTTCACCCAGACCAAGCAGGATAAGATCAAAGGCTGCTGGCTGATCTTTAAAGAAATTTCTTATTGATCTTTCATATTCCATTGCCGCTTGTATGGGTGGGAGGTTCACTGGCATAGGAAAAATATTTGTTGCCGGTATATCAATATAATCAAGCAGCTGTACCTTAGCCATATGGGCATTATTATCTTTGTCGTCAAGTGCCACGCAACGTTCATCGCCCCAAAAGATGTAAGTTTTGTCCCACGGTATTTCATTCTTATATGGCTGGTTTGCTAGCAGCGCATACAACTGCTCAGGAGTATGCCCACCCGAAAGGGAGATGGAGAACCGCCCCTTGCTCGTTACAGCGGCTTTTGCTGTGTCTATAATAAGCGCTGCTGCTGCACGGGTCAATTCTCCATCTGTAGGGAATACTTTAATATTATTCTGTTGTTTCATTATTGTTCTTCTTATCTTTTTCCAGTGGCATTACTATCCAGTTATGTCCATCTTTTGCTATCAGTGCTTGTGCATCTTCAGGCCCATGAGTGCCTGCTGCATAGTTGGGGAAGTTTGGCGATGTATTGGCATCCCAAGCATTTATAATAGGCATCAATATATTCCATGCTGCCTCTACCTGATCGGCACGCATAAACAAGGTAGCATCGCCCTGAAAAATGTCCAACAATAATGTTTCGTAAGCCTCTGGTGTGCCAGTAGTGTATGAATCGTTATAGTTAAAAAGCATATCAACAGGGTTCAGCAACATTTTTAGCCCTGGCCTTTTTGCTTGAAACCTGAGCCGTATCCCCATGTGCGGCTGTATGTTGAGCACCAACCTGTTGGGTTGCCAGTTCTCAGTAGTTTCCAACGGGAAAGATTGGTGCGGAACAGGTCTGAACTGAATGGTAATAACAGAGATGCTCTCATTCATACGTTTACCAGAACGTACATAGAATGGTACATCCTGCCATCGCCAGTTATCAATATAAAATTTTACGGCGGCAAATGTTTCTTTATTTGAAGTTTTAGAAACATCAGGTTCATCACGATAACCTTTCACCTTCTTTCCTTCTATCCAACCATCGCCATATTGGCCCCTTACAGCGTAGTTGTGTACCTGCTCCATGGTCATTTTCCTTAGCGCATTCAGTACATCTACCTTGCGGTTGCGCACCTCGTCAGCATCAAACGATACCGGAGGTTCCATTGCTATGAGGCATAAGAGTTGCAGAAGATGATTTTGTATCATGTCGCGTAACGCTCCTGCGGTCTCATAATAGTTTCCACGGTTCTCTATACCCAATTGCTCTGATACGGTTATCTGCACATGATCTATATAGTTGCGATTCCATATAGGTTCAAACATGGCATTGGCAAAACGGAATGCAAGTATATTCTGTACGGTTTCCTTACCCAGGTAATGATCTATACGGTATATCTGTGACTCATCGAAAAGGCCGTGCAACAAGTTGTTCAGATGTTTTGCACTTTCTATATCGTGACCAAATGGTTTTTCTACAACAATACGACTCAGCGTCTTGTTGCTGCACAGTCCACTTTCTCCTATTTTGGTTGCAATATCTTCGAAGAAATTGGGAGGAACAGCCATATAGTAAACACGGTTCACAGATTCACCCCAATCTTTTTCCAACTTATCGATCTGCTTCTTGATAGCAGCATAGGTGGCTGGATCTGAAAAATCACCTTTTTTATAACTAATATATTTTTCAAACACTTCCCAATCAGCCTTCTTAGCTTTTCCCGTACGGGAAAACTCATCTATACCTTCGTGCACGTGTTTCTTAAACCCTGCATCGGTTATTTCTGTATGCGCCACACCCAGCACCGCAAAATGCTCCGGTATCCAATCATCAAGGTACAGATTATATATGGCGGGCATTAATTTGCGCCAGGTAAGATCACCGGCAGCGCCAAATATCACTATTACGGTTGCTCCTATTTTTGCTGTTGCTGCCATTGTTTATTCTGCATTTTGATTCCACTGTGTATGAAAAGTCCCTTTCCTATCGGTACGCTCGTAAGTATGCGCACCAAAGTAATCTCGTTGCGCCTGCACCAGGTTGGCTGGGAGCCACCCTCTCCGGTATCCATCATAATAGGCCAATGAGGCCATCATAGCAGGCATGGGCACACCTGTATTAACGCCAGTTTTTATAGCCAACCTAAAGCCGTCTTGTGCGCCTTCCAGTTTAAGCGCCATATCTTTGTTAACCATCAGGTTTGCCAAGCCAGGCTCTGCTGTATAAGCAGAGAGAATATCCTCCAATAATACAGATCTTATAATACACCCACCACGCCAGATACTAGCTACCAGGTCTAGCTTCAAATCATAATTAAATTCCTTCGAGGCTCTCTGCATTAGTGCCATACCCTGTGCATATGCTGTAATGATAGAAAAATAAAGGGCCTGCTCCAGCCAATCTACCAGCTCATTTATAGTATTAGTAAAATTAACCTTATGCCAGTTCAATATTTTCTCTGCAGCTAATCGTTCTATTTTCATTGCAGAAAGATCCCGTGCAGAAACAGCTGCATCAATGTCAGGTATAGGCAGGTAAAGATCCATTGCACTTTGTGAGGTCCATTGCCCTGTGCCATTCTGCTTAGATGTATCCAGTATCATATCTACCAGCCTGTTACCTGTAAGGTCATCTTGTTGGGCAAAAATATCTGCTGTGATCTCAATAAGATAAGATTTCAGTCTGCCTTCATTCCATTTTACAAAGATGGCGTGCAAATCGTCATTACTCAGATCGGTACATTCTTTAAGCAAATGGTAAGCCTCTGCTATAAGCTGCATCATACCATACTCTATACCATTGTGTACCATCTTTACATAATGCCCTGCCGACCCCGGCCCCAGCCATGTAACACAAGGTTCACCATTTACTTTCGCCGATATATCTTTAAGCATAGGGGCCACACGCTCATATGCCTCTTTCGCACCGCCCGGCATTATGCTTGGACCGTGCCGTGCACCAAATTCACCGCCCGAAATACCGACCCCCATAAAATGGATCTGTTCTTTTATCAATTCAGTAGTACGGCGATCAGTATCAGTGAAGTGCGAATTGCCACAGTCCATTACCAGGTCATCTTTCGATAGGAATGGCTTCAATTCAGCAACAACGGCATCTACAGGTTTACCGGCAGGCACCAGCAGCATGATGACCTTGGGCGACTTAAGCGCTGCAAAGAAATCTTCAACGGTATGCATACCAGTTACCTTTTTACCTTCAGCCTCATTTATAAGTGCATCTACTTTTGCCGTGTCTTTATCAAAGCCGGCAACACTATAACCGTGATCGCACATGTTGTACACCAGGTTGCAGCCCATGGTGCCTAGCCCTATCATTCCGTAATCGTATTGTTGTGTTGGCATTAGTTTGTTTTTTTTATTCTGCTTTATGAAAAGTGCAGGTACTAATAAAATCTTTTGCGGAATCCAGGTCTTTAAATTGCAGCGTTTGAATACCGAATCCTTTTGCTACCTCTACAAACATCAACCGGTCATCAATATAAAGTGCATGTTCAGGCAAAGTCTGCGATATATCGCACGCCATACGTAATACGTCTCTATCGGGTTTACGTAAATGGATATAGCAAGAGGATATATAAGCATCAAACAGCTCATTCAGTTTGTATTGTTTTATTCTGTGCTCATTCAGTTCCCGGCCTTCGTTACTTACAGCAATTACCTTAAGGTTATACTGTTTCTTAAGTGCTTTAAAATAAGCCAGACTATCCCCTAATGGCTGCGACTGTTCAAACATAAAAGCCCTAAACTCCTCTTTAGAAAAACTTTTAGGTTCATTAAAAATGACCCTATCCAGATAATCATCTAGCGACAACTTGCCTTCTTCGTATGTATCAAATGTAAGATGATGACGTTCTTCTACTTCTTTACCATCTAATCCAAATTTTTCGATTGCTTTCTTACGTGAAGTCTGTCCCCAGCCATTGGTAAGCAATACACCACCTATATCCAGGAACAAGGATTTTATTACCCTATTTTTTGTTTCACTATGCATTATTAGCTGTGTTTGTCTTTTGTATAGCTGCCCATAATTGGTCGAGCCCTTTATCTATATCACTTCCCAGGTTGATGCGTATTACCCTACGTCCTTTGTCATCGAGCGAACGGTAGTCTCCTAGTGATTGCGCTTCATGTAAAGTTTCAAAACCATATTTTTCGCCAGGTATAGGGAGTCTTTCTTTTTCCTCGCTCACCAATATGATGTATAAACCTGTAGCAGGTCCTCCTTTATGTAACTGGCCGGTAGAATGGAGGTATCGGGGCCCGTTCAATAATGTAGTTGCATCCTTCAGCTTATCGCGCATACTTAGCCGCCATGTCTGCAACACCTTAGCCCGACTGTTTGTCATATTGAAATAAGGCAGGAATGCTATGTAATCTCCGGGCTCTGCCAGTACACCAAATATTTCAATAGCTTCCTCTATAGACTTGCTATTCTTAATTTGTGCAACCGGTTTACCACCGTAAACTGCAAACCCATCTAATGATAGTAAAGGTTCTGCAGGTTTAAAGTGGCCTTCTTTCTGCCATTCCTCCAGTAGATTGCTGGTGTTCTTCTTGCTTTCTGCAACATTAGGCTGGTCGAATGGATTAATACCGATTACTATTCCAGCTACAGCAGTAGCTATTTCCCAACGATAGTATTCACCACCGAGTGCGAGTTTATCAGCTACTTTTATGCGTACCACAGGGTTGCCAGCATCTTCAAGTGCTATTAGTTTCTGTTCATCAGCAGTATTATCATCGGTGGTCAGGTACACATGTACAAACACTCTGTCTTTTCCATATACACCAGGGGTGCTCAGTTGTTCGCCATTTATAGGTACTATACCTTCTCCTTCTTTACCGGTACTTTCGGCAATCAACTGCTCTACCCAATATCCAAAAGAGCTAATAGATGACGATAAGATAAACGTGACCTTATCGCGGCCATGACGCTGGCATACCCCCATCATCACACCAAGGCTTATGCCGGCATTGACAGCAGCTGGTATATTTGCGTCGCTGCTTATCTTCATTTGCTTTGCACTTCGCATGATGGCGGCAATATCAATACCCATCAACGCCATTGGTAATAATCCAAAATTAGATAACACCGAATATCGACCGCCAATATCAGAACCATTAATAAATATTTTTCTGAACTTATGGTCCTCAGCGATCTTTATCAGCGAGGTACCGGCATCTGTAATGGCAACAAAGTTGTTTCCTGTACTGCCTTTACCTTTCTTTTCCAGCTGATCGTAGAAGTATTTAAAGAAACTGAGCGTTTCT
>JABDEZ010000118.1 GCA_013286835.1 Bacteroidota bacterium | reverse complement strand
GGGAATTTGGGAATACATCCCAAAGGCAAGTTCCCAATAGTTTTTTCCGGCTTACACCATACAGTTTTTCGGCTTCTTTGTTGATGTATGTGAGGTTCCAGTTGTTATCAACAGTATAAAAAGCATCGGTTATGGTTTCCAGTATGTTATCGACTTCTGTTACTTTTTGTTTTAATTTTTCTTCAGTGATCACTTTTTCATCTTCGTCTGTAGCCATGATAAGCCTTGCCTGCTTACCTTTAAAATTGGTATGGTAGGAATAAACATGAGCATGGAATACTGTTCCATTACTCTTTATATGTTTCCATATGCCAGCGTCATAGTAAGATTCTGATGGCTTGCGCACATCAATCGCTTTACGCAGGTCTGCCAATTGTTCTTCAGGTCTAATGTCGAAAATTGTTTTGCTTAAAAACTCCTCGACTGTATAACCATATGACTGGACAGCTGCGTTATTTACCATGATGATCTGATATGACTCTGTATCGTAGATCCACATGGGTATGGGTATATCCTGAAAAAAACTGTTGCCATGAGCATCATTATGTTTGCTGTCTAAACGCTTTTTTCTTTCTGTGGCACATAAAACTGCCCTTTTTAGCATAGGGCCATCAAAGGTGCCGGACAGCAGATAATCCTGTATTCCCCGTTGCATAGCCTCGGTTACCCGGGCTTCATCGTCTATTGGCGATATAATAATAAATGCAGTATGAGAAAGAATGTCTGTATTGCTGTCAAACTGAAGATAAAATGCCCTAAAGTCGTGGATGTAAGCCAGCACCAAATGGGTACCTGCGCCAGCCGCTATAAAATCTGATAAAGAGGAGAATACTAAAATATGGGTTGTATTATAACCCAAGTTTTCAAGCTGCTCTAAAATCGTATTCTCTTTAATGTGTTCACCTATAATAATACTTATATATTTCTCTCTCATTCTTATACGTTCTTAATAATGGAGCGTATCCATTATTAAGTATGTTTCGCCCAGGAGGGGCAATAAATTAAAATGTATATGCAAATTAACTTAAAAATACTGCTGCTAAAATGGTTATCGTTTTATTTTTCAGTTTGTTAATATAATAAATGGAGATAGTATAGCCTTGATAAACAACATTATAGATGTTAAATCTCCAGCTTTATATTCCCTTTTACCGGGTATCCTGTGCATGTAAGTGCCTTCCCTGCTGCCAAGTCTGCATCAGTGAGCACTTCATTGTAAGACAACCATACTGTACCGGTTGTACACAAGGCAGTGCAGCTACCACACCGGCCAGTTTCGCAGCTATAAGGTATTGGAATGTGTAGCTTTTTAGCTGCCTGTAATATGCTTTGGGGGTATTGTACCGTAAAGTTGTATTGTTTTCCCTGCATATTTAATGTTACCTGGTGAGGTTCTGTATCGGGAGGCAGTGTATGGGGAATAGCTACTACGGTATCAAAATTTTCTTTCCTGATATTTGCATCGGGTACACCTTGTTCCTGGAGGCTGATAATGGCCATACGCATATACGTGAATGGGCCACAGATATAATATAGAATATCTTCTTTGGCAACAGTTGCATACTCATTTATAAGCGTTGGCAACAACCACTTGCTAAGTCGCGCCCGAGAGAGATTAAAAGCATTGCTGAACAGTAATTCAATACGCAATCTTCCCGGAAATTGTTTTTCCAGCGCAACCAGTTCATTGTAGAAAACGGTTTCTTTACTATTGCGGTTGCTGTAAATAAGCACTATCTGTATGTGGGGATACTCATGGAGGGCAGTTTTTAACAACGAGAAAATAGGGGTAATGCCAATTCCTGCTGCTAAAAAGAATAATTGTTTCCGGTTAGCAATATCGGCAGGGAGAGTGAACAGGCCCGCTGCACCGGTAGTATATAATATATCGCCCACTTGTGCACGGTCTATAAGCAGCCGGGAGTAAGCGCCGTTCTCTATTCTCTTGAGGGTGATGGACAAAGGCTCAGCAAGGATAGGAGATGAGGAAATGGAAAATGATCTCCGCTCTTCTTTATGGTGGTGGTTGAATGCAAAGGTGAGGAACTGGCCAGAAGTGTAAAGGATCTCATTATCAAGAGGTTCAAAAATAAAAGTCTTTACATCATGAGCCTCCTCCCTGATGGCTGAGATCCTTAAAAGTTTATAAACATTGCCGTCGGTTGGGCGTGCATCCATTTATACAAACTACTAAATACAGTGTAATATTAAGAATCGGGAAGGATAAAATTGAAAATGCAGTGAATAGTCAGGATGAAATAGAAGCAAAAAGGTATAGCAATTTGCTATGCCTTTTTGCTTAATGGATAATTGTATGCAAAAATATGTTGGCCGAATTCTTACCAGCTTATTGAGGTGAAACGGTCCATGTATTATTGGGGTTCAATGTTACATTCATAGAATAAACGCCTGCAGGAAAAGGGATCTCCACAATATTTGCCATAGAATCTACATCTAAAACATGGCCCGTAATAAATTGATCAAACGCCATCCAATAGGTTGGCGCTGGTCTAAATAGCTGATTCATATTGGGCATTGCCTGTACTACAAATGTAGCCGCGCCAGACATGCCGATACCTACTAATGCAGTTCCATTCATTGGTATGCTGGAAGTCTCTTGTATTGTAAGAGTGCCATTTTGCCTGCCTTTTTGAAGGTTGTAGAATGCGTATGCGCCATTTCTATAATCAAAAGTTACCTCGTTTTGGTTATTTAGGTCTGCCGGTAATACTTGTGAAGGATTAAATACTACACCGGGCATCAGCCGACCTGCATCAGCCCACACAAAACAGTAGTCTGGTGTCCATGTGAAAGAAGTTCGCATATTTGGTGCACACATTCTTGTCATCCATGCCAATGGAAATACACCGTATCCCGGCATATTATTGTCTTGCTGGAAAACACAAGCTGTACCCATCATTTGGGAGTTGTTTGTAAACGTAATTGAATACTGCTGGCTCATAAATTCTTTTTCTGTTGTGGTTTACCTACTCTGTTACAGGCTTTTCGGCTACCGCCTTATCTATCATTTTAGTTTTAAATGATAAAACAAGTTAAAAAATATAAGCGTAAAAAAGCCATAATTTTAATTTTTTGTTTACTTATGTATAGGCATGTGAACCCCATACCTATATAAAAGTGCGAATAGAAAAAGGCGTCAATGGTGGGTTTATCTTATTTTTAATTTAAACTACAATTATTGGCTATGAAAAAGGTAACCGGTATCGGGGGAATTTTCTTTAAATGTAATGACCTGGATAAAATGAAAGAATGGTATAATACAAACCTTGGCTTGAGCGCAGATAAATATGGTACTACGTTTGAATGGTTGCAGGCAGGTGAACCGGAGAAAAAAGGATCTACCACATGGAGCCCCATGGCCGATAGTACCACTTACTTCCAGCCATCTGCAAAAGAATTCATGATCAATTATCGTGTTGCCAATTTGGAGGGGTTGATAGAAGAACTGAAACGCGAAGGGGTGACCATATTGGATGAAATGGAAACCTATGAATATGGCAAGTTCATCCACATACTAGACCCGGAAGGTAATAAAATTGAATTATGGGAACCCAATGATGAAGGCTAGGATGAAATGATGGGGCAACGAAGTTGCTTATTCATCCTTACTTACAAGGCTGGTGAAAGGGCTACGCAGATTTTCATAACCCATAAGATCAACCTTGATGCTGCCGATAAGTATGGGACTTTCAACCCGCAAAGGTATGTGGTTGGCATCATCACTTACCCAGATGCGCATTTTATCGCCACCTTTAAAGATGGTACCCTCTATAAGCAATGGCGCCAGCTTAACAGCATTAAAAGTGCCATATTTAGTAGTTACCTGTTCCTTACCCAAGTATTTTATGTACAATGGATACAATTTATCGTCAAGGAAAAGGTTGAAGGGGATCTTATCGCCGGGTTTATGTTTGTTGTAGTCGATATTGCGGGCGTAATATATTGCTGAAAGAATATCCTGTGTACAGCGAGGGATAGTGAATACTCCATTTGTAGATACGGCTTGGCCTTTATCGTGATAGAAGGTAACATCGTTCAGTATTTTTGTACCTCCTTCATTTACGTTGCGTAAAAATTTCATGGGCAACATGGTCTGCTCATCCAGGTAAGTTTCGTAGCGATCGCGCACTTTAAAGAACCATTCATAAGATCTTACAGTACGTCCGTCGGCCACAACATGATAGGTACTACGGCCATTATACATTTGCTGGGTTACATTAAAATCTGCTTCCCCTGCATTTACCCAAAGCAGGCTTACATTATAATACACCTTGTAAAATACTTTTTCCCCTTTAACAAAACTGGTATTGTGGCCGCCACAAAACTCATCTTGTGCATCCGCAACCTGTGTCAGTAAGATTAAGATAACTAAAACAATACTTTTTATAAATGTCATACAAATTGTCTTTATCCATTCAACGTAACAGCTTCATCCGCACCAGTAGTACGCTGCCTATAACAGATGGTATAATGAGGTTAAGCATCCAAATGCCTATTGTAGCCCCCAGAATACCCACCGTGTTGGGTGATAAGTGGTGAAAGAGATAAAGGCTCACCTGGCCTCTTTCGCCAAGTTCGGCGAGCGCTATAGAAGGCACTATTGCGATGACCCAGAAGAAAAGCGCTGCCATACAAAAACCAGTTCCCAGTGGCATATCTACATTCATCCACCTGGATAAAAACAAATATTGTGCCGTAAAGACCGCGAAACGTAATATGGAGATCCCCAGTATGTTGAATTGTTGCCTGTTTGTGAAGCGTTTGAGCAGTTGCCCAAAGATCCTGAATTTGCGAAACCATTTTATTTTACGCAATAAAGGCAGCCAATTCTCGAATCTCCAATAAACAAGCCCAATGCCGGCTGTAACAAGAAAACATATAAGCAAAGCAGCTTTTTCGAACTTGCCTGGGAAGGCCAGGTTGTAATAAACAAGTCCTAAAAGGCCATACAGAAACAAGGTGAACATTTGTGCAACAGCACCCAGGATGGAGACGCTAATGAGGCGGAATGTATTTTTTCTTTTCAGATAAAGGATACGGCCGGGATATTCCCCAATACGGTTTGGGGTAACTATTGAGAACGCAATACCTGCCAGCACCCCGGCCAGGGCAGTGCGGAAAGACAGTGGTTGTGCCGACCCTGCAAGCATTTGCCATTTTTTAGCCTCAAGCGCCACATTTATGGGCATCAGACACAGGCAGATGTACAGAAAAATGTTTGGCCCCGACTGCCATAGCACCTTGGTGCCCATTTGGCCGAGCTGTTTGGTGACCTGCAACCATATGCTGTATAACAACACTGCCGAAATAATAGCGCCTATCGTGTAATTGAGCCATATTTTGGTACTTTTGTGGAGTATCATTATTTCCTATTTTTTTTGACAGACAAGCCCCACATCATTTTAGGTATAGACCCCGGCACACTTATAATGGGTTACGGGTTGCTGGCAGTAAACAAAAGTAATGTTTCACTTGTTGAAATGGGGGTTTTGCATTTAGCTAAATATAAAGACCATGCTGAACGGCTGGAACTGATCTTTAAAAAAATGGAAAGCCTGATAAAAATACACCGCCCCGTTGCTGTAGCTATAGAGGCACCTTTTTACGGAAAGAATGTACAAAGTATGCTGAAACTGGGGCGGGCACAAGGTGTGGCCATAGCTGCCGCTATGGTAAGCGGCATACATGCGGTGGAGTATGCCCCCAAGAAAATAAAGCAAAGCATAACTGGCAAGGGTAGTGCAACAAAGGAACAGGTGTGGAAAATGTTGCAATACACCCTTAAGTTTGAGGAAGATGTACGATTTACAGATGCTACGGATGCGCTTGCCGTAGCGCTCTGTCATCATTACCAGGGGGGATTACCTGTTGCCAGCCAAAAAAGTGGTATAGCAACAGGTGTGGCGAAGAGCAAAAAGAGCAACGGTTGGGATGCCTTTATAACATCGAACCCCGATAGGATAAGATAAAAAAGGTAATAATAGCTTTATAAGAATAAAATAATTATTTTTAAGGCGCGATTTAATTAATGGTTTATTATTAATGAACCGATCCCATTGAAGACGGGAAAACATAACCTTGCATAAAGTATAATTTTCTATGGCTGATTACAAAGCAAAAATATTGCTGGTTGAAGATGATCCTACACTGAGTTACATAATAAGGGACAGTTTACAAAAGAACAACTATG
>JABDEZ010000117.1:6105-6596 GCA_013286835.1 Bacteroidota bacterium | reverse complement strand
CGCGATATGAGTATCATCAATACCCCGCCACCCAATCGCCAACCGGTGCATACAGAGGTGCTTGTATTTGATGAATATGCCCTGCGCGAAGCCATTTATTTTGAGACGGAACGTGGCGGGCAGGTGTATTTTATACACAACCGGGTACAGAGCCTGCCCGAGATGGCCAATTTGTTGCGCAATCTATGTCCCGATCTGGAGATCGGTATGGCACACGGACAGATGGAAGGCCACAAGCTGGAAGAGGCCCTGTTCAATTTTATAGAGCGCAAGTACGATGTACTGTGCTGTACCAATATAGTAGAAAGTGGCGTGGATATTGCCAATGCCAATACCATCATCATCAATAATGCCCACCAGTTTGGTCTTAGCGATCTGCACCAGCTGCGCGGCCGTGTAGGGCGAAGCAACAAGAAAGCGTTTTGCTATTTATTAGCACCGCCGTTGAGCACCCTGCCCAATGATAGTCGTAAACGTTTGCAAACGCTGGA
>JABDEZ010000117.1:5664-6095 GCA_013286835.1 Bacteroidota bacterium | reverse complement strand
GTTTTCAGATAGCTATGCGCGACCTGGACATACGCGGTGCCGGCAATATGCTGGGTGGCGAGCAAAGCGGATTTATAGCAGAAATAGGCTTTGAAATGTATCACAAGATACTGGACGAGGCCATGCGCGAATTGAAGACCACAGACTTCAAGGACGTATTCAGTGAAGAGATGGACCGCAAAAGAGATTTTGTGAGTGACTGCGCTGTTGATACCGATCTTGAAATATTAATACCTGATACCTATGTGGCAAATATCACCGAGCGCTTATCCTTGTATTCTCAGTTGGATAACCTGGAGACCGAAGAGCAAATGGTTGCTTTTGCTACCGAACTCACAGACCGCTTTGGGCCAATACCGCAACAGGTAAAAGATCTGTTCACTACCCTGCGTTGCCGCCAGCTGGCCTGCGAGCTTGGTTTTGAAAAGCTC
>JABDEZ010000117.1:0-5654 GCA_013286835.1 Bacteroidota bacterium | reverse complement strand
TAGCTATATCATCTTTATACAAAGCCAGCAAGCACACTGAATACAAAGCTGCAGCCCATAAAAAAGACTTACCCGCACCAACAATGCCCGCCTGAAGCAGGTAGGGAAGAACTTTATGCTGCTGGTGGATAAGATGAAGGACATGAGTGCAGTGCTGCGTTTCCTGCAGGCACTGAAGAAAGAAGAAGTGGTTGAAGCACGTTAATACTTTTTGCTTTCATAATTATTTATTTCCTATCTTTATTGCCTAAGCTTCATATATGAAAAGCAGGTACTCCAAGGTCTTTGTTTTTGCAGGTAAGTCTTTTTTATGGGCTGCAGCTTTGTATTCAGTGTGCTTGCTGGCTTTGTATAAAGATGATATAGCTAATGCGGTAGCTACCAGCCAGGCTTTTAGTGTTAACATGAAAGTACATGCCCTGCCCCGCGTTGATACTACTATAGTACCCAACATACCACATACGGGTATCTTTTTATCTTCACGCATGGGCTTCAAGTCTGTAGAGGTAAGTATAGACGGGTTGTTACGCATAGTAAACATGTTTAGGAAATAACCAACATTTTAAGCAGGCCTGCGCCACTGCATACCATCGCACATTACCTTTGCGGCATTGTCCGCAATTTTACAAAGCGCATTTTTTACGATGGCAAATCTGCCTTCGCAGCTATCATCCCCGAAGTGCGGCAGGATGGCGTTTACTACGAAGTGAATATAAAAGGCTTCCCCAGGTTTTATATGACATGGTCTCCCCTTGGCCGTTACGATATGGTGCCAATGGAAGGGGCACAACCCACATACAGTGCCATACTTGCAGTGAGCGATGCTATAGAAGAAGTAGAAAGAAAACATAAATAAGAAACCCGCCATACAGCGGGTTTCTTTTATCAATCATATTGAATCCGGTTTTTATCCTTCAGCTTCCAGTTTTTTAAATGTCTCTTTCTTTTCCTTGGCCGACTTAAAACGGTTGATGTAATCTACCGTGCAGGGAAAATCTTTCAGGCGTTCTTTAAACGTTTGGTAGTGCTGGAACGCCAATATGGTAGTGGGTACCAGTACTGCTGCCTGCTTGCTATCGGCAACACTTTTAAAGGCTGCGCGTATGGCTATCTCTGTTTTGCCAAAACCCACATCGCCGCACACCAGCCTGTCCATAGGTGATGGTGATTCCATATCCCTTTTCACATCCACAGTAGCCTTGCTCTGGTCGGGGGTATCCTCGTAAAAGAAAGAGGCTTCCAGTTCTGTTTGCATATAACTATCGGGCGAGTGTGCAAAGCCTTGCGATGCCTTGCGACGGGCATAAAGTTTTATCAGGTCTGCAGCAATATCTTTTACCTGCTTCTTGGTTTTGTTCTTTAGCTTTTCCCATGCATCGCTACCCAGCTTGTTCACCTTAGGCACACTGCCTTCCTTACCTGTGTACTTGCTTATTTTGTGCAGGCTATTGATGTTCACATACAACACATCATTATCGCGGTATATAATGCGGATGGCCTCTTGCATGTTACCATTCACCTCTATTTTTTGCAGGCCGCTATATAATCCCACACCATGATCAATATGTGTTACGTAATCGCCGGGCTGCAGTTCGCGCAAGGCGCGTAGTGTTAATGCTTTGCCCTTTGTGTAAGCCTGTTTTACATTGTACTTATGGTACCGCTGAAAAATCTGGTGATCTGTGTAGCAGGCCACCTTCTTTTCATGGTCAATAAAACCTTTACTTATAGATGTGGGTACAGGTACAAAATTGATCTTGGCATCCAGATCTTCAAAAATGCTTCTCAACCGTTCTAACTGCTTGGGGTTGTCGGCAAATATATATGGTGTGTAACCTGCGGTGCTGCGCACCTGCAGGTCTTTTATCAGCATGTTGAACTGGCGATTAAATACAGGCTGCTCTTCAGTTGCAAACTGCAATGTTGCATCAACCGGGCTACCGGTTATTTTTTCCAATGAATGGTTGTACCACTCTATAAGGTGACGTTGCAGCAGTTTCTCTTTCCAGGCATCAGCATATTCAAAGTCGGACCTATTTAGCTCTTTCAACAACTGTTCATCCTGGTCTATTGCTACGGTGCCCACGTTTATTGTTTCGGGCAGGTCGTGCTCCAGCTTACCTATGCGGCCAATAGTAAAGTCAAAATCTTTGGCCCAGATCACTGTATTCTCAGGCAGGAAATCGAGCAGCGAAATTTTCTCCTTACTGTCAAAATTTGTTTCGATGTTTGGCAATATAGAAACCGAGAGCAGCTTCCTTTCAGACAGTTGCGTCTCAGGATTGAAGATGCGTATGCTATCCACCTCGTTACCAAACAGTTCTATACGGTATGGGTGCTCATTACCAAAGGAGTAGATATCTAATATACCACCGCGCATGGCAAACTGCCCGGGCTCATACACAAAATCTTCCCTGCGGAAACCCAGAGTTACAAAAAGATCCAGCAGGGAATCCACCTTCAGTGTTTCCCCAACTTTTATGCTGATCATGTTGCCCGCCAGTGAAGTGGGGTTGACTACCTTTTCAAACAGGGCTTCGGGGTATGTGACCAGTACTTTTTTATGGGTGGTTACATTGCTGAATTTGGTAAGCGCCTCGGTACGCAGCATAACGTGGCTGCTATTGAGGTCTGTAAAATTGCCGCTACGCTTGAAGGAATCTGGGAAAAAACAGATATCCAGTGCATTGGTCAGGTGCTCCAGATCGTTGTGGAAGTAAGCAGCCTCTTCTTTATCGGTTAAAATAAAAACGTGGTTCACGTCTGTAGCCTGCCAGATGGCGGTAGCAATAAAGTCGATAGAAGAGCCCCTGAGGTTATCCAGATAAGCCCTTATCTTGTTACCGGGCAATGAAATGCCGGCCGCTAATTGTTTTAAGCGGATATCATTTTGATACAAACCCAGCAAAACAGGCAAATTCATCCGCCGCAAAATTACGAAAAGAAAGGTTGCCGCAATTGCCGCAATGCACTTTTATTATTATTTTACACTGGTATGAAACGTACCCTTCTCATCAGTTTGTTATTTATCGCTTCCTGCAAAACGTGGGATGGCGATGATAAAGAGATGTTTTACCAGTCGTGCATGGACGATGCAAAGGGTTGGGCAGGGAGTGAGGCTAATGCTAAAACCTATTGCGATTGTGTGATGGAAAAAGTAATGAAGAAATTCCCCAACGAAACTGATGCCCTGGAGCATATTGACAGCGTGATAAATGACCCTGAGATACGGAGTTGTAAGAAAAGCATTGGCAAATAAAAAAGGATACACAACAGTACACAAGCATCCTGTTCTGTATCCTGAACCTGTTATCACTAAATATTTTTAGTCGATAGAACCTCTCCTTATAAAGCCAAGCAGTAGTGATATGATGGCCAACACCAGCAATACATGTATTATACTGCCTGCACTCCATACAAATTCTCCTAATACCCAACCTATGATCAGGATAACTGCGATGATATACAATAGTGATCTCATGGTGAAATAGTTTTTTAGTTTGTTTAACATTCAATAAATACTATGCCACGCTATATAAATTGGAGAAAAGAAGCCATATTTGGATGTATGTAAATTACATGCCATAAGAGGTAAAAGAGAAATAGGGGAAATAAAAAAGGGCTAAGAATAGCCCCTTACAGTTGTATCTATGTAAAAAAATCAAAGACTTTGACTGTGGGATGATCGCGAAGTTTAAAGGCGGTGAAAAAAAATACAGCTAGGAGCACCTTTCAAAATTCCCGGGTTGTTTTTGTGGAAACTTAGTCCTCAAACCTCCAGACTTTAAGATTATCCACTTCCACTATCTTGTCCTCATCTCCGTTGTAGAAGGATATGCTTATACTATTAAAAGGCTGGGTAGGCATTTCTGTGTCTATCCATAAATCTTGCTTATTACCGTGATGCATAAACCTATCCACGCTTATCATCTGCTTCTTCACCTCTGCGGTGCTGTTGTAAAACTTAAGGATGAATTGCGCCATGTGCCATGGCTCCCAGGCTTCCATGGGCCTATAAAATGTAGCTTCGGCACGTACCCATCCTGGCGTTTGCGGTGTATATGCAAACGAATAGCTCTTTGAATATGGGTGCGCTTTGTCTAAACACAAAGACCGGTTACCTGCTATTGGTGGCAGGCTGCAATGATTTTCCGTATCGTTTTCAAAATCATTTTCGTATAGCAACTTTTTATTATTCAGTGTTCCGGTGTATATTTTGTCATACCTATCCAATAACTTCTTTTTTTCTTCCGGTATAGTAAACCTGCCTATCACCGACCAGTAGTACGGATTATTCATGTAAGGATCGTAAGCATTGCCTGCGTGCTCTATGTAAGTAAACCATATATTTATATATAAGAATAAAATAAAAATGGGACCCAATATTATAAGCCATACTTTCTTACGCAACATTACCTCAAGCAAAGTAGCTATGGGCAATATAAGTATAGGATAACTTTGCACCATGGCCCGCCCACCAAACCACCATATATCCCAGGAGCTGACGACATAAAAATTGAGCAGGAAAAAAGACAATATCATTATCCTGTTCCTGCCATATTTTACAAAGGGTATCAATCCAACAAAGGCAAACATCATCATGGGGGTAAATGTGAACCAGCCACTGCGAAAGCTAAGCGGATAATCGTACAGATGTGGGTGCAACCAGGAGAATCCCTGGTCCTGGTAGCTATATACTATCCAGTGCCCCGATGCATACTTCCAGTACATCATTTGTACAGATACCACAGCTGCAGCACATACTGCAGTTACCAGTATGAACTTCAAATTCTTTTTAAAGAAAGCAAGACGTTCTCTAATGGCCTGTGCGGAAAAACTTTCCATTCCCCAAAGCAGTGGTATGAGGCATGAAATAGCCTCTGTGGGGCGGGTAAGTGTAAGCAAACCCATTAAAAATCCGGTAATAGCCGCATATTTTGCATTCGGCTTCTCGTAATAAGCACGGGTGGATAACAGCAGGAATACATACAGTGTGAATAACCAGGTATGCGACATACCCGTATCTATAGCGCCGTAATTAAGATAGTTGGTACCGAATACCAGTATAAATAATGCAAGGGCTACTACAGTATCACTGTAATATTTCTTCAAAAACCTCCTGAAATACCATAGCCCTATCAAAGACATAATAAGGCCTCCCACTTGTATGGCAAACTGGTATGGAGCTGAAAAGCCATCGGCAGGATAACCCATAGCTTTTGCTGCAAAATGCGCAGCTGTAAAATACGGAAGGAACATGACCG
The DNA here is from genome assembly GCA_013286835.1 of Bacteroidota bacterium. Classification (GTDB taxonomy): domain Bacteria; phylum Bacteroidota; class Bacteroidia; order Chitinophagales; family Chitinophagaceae; genus JABDEZ01. The sequence continues at coordinate 390 of JABDEZ010000117.1, read as the reverse complement.
CCATACCGGAAGAGTACTTCATTACGTAATTGCCACTACTACTGTCCAGGAATGCTTCCTGGAAATCAGGAGTCGGCGCATACTTTTTGAGTACGCTATCTTTAAACTGCTGATGTTTGAGGTCCTTATAAATAAACACTGAAGGCAGGTACCAATAGTAACCACTCACGTCCCATGCTATTGTTGCCTGCTCATGAGGTTGCTTCCGTCGTGGGTAAAAACTAAATGAAGCATACAACATCAACAACAAACAAGAAAAGTAGGATATACGGGATAGCATAGTAAAATATTGGTTTGAAAAACATACCGACAGGGTTTGTCGCTTTCATCAAGTCCTTTACTCATTAAAGCCCCATACTTTCAGGTTGTCAGCTTCTAGTATTTTATCTT
>JABDEZ010000116.1 GCA_013286835.1 Bacteroidota bacterium | reverse complement strand
ACCTCTCACAATCCATGGGAACGCCGTCAATCAATTGTAGGCCTGCTATATTATAGCCGCATCAGAAAAAATATTTATCCATATAAAAAGCTGGTGGCCTTATGGTAATACCTGTAGGCGATGATAACGGACAAAAAATGGTGCGTATACGCAAAGGGCTGAACGGCAGTTTAACTGAAGAGCAGTTAGGTGATTTTGACTTTGTGCCTATGCTGGAAGGAAAGAATAAATAGATTATGGCACTATCTTCAGCGCCTTTACATTACGCTGTATCCCAGTAAATTTAGAACGCTTTAGGGGTGAATTTTTAAAGACGCTTTTAAAGTGGTCTTCGCTCATTTGTTCCCACTGTTGCAGGGATAGGTTCAGTATTTCAGGTATAGGGGTAAATGCACTTTCTGTGTTGGGTTTAGAGAATCTGTTCCATGGGCACACATCCTGGCATACATCGCAGCCAAACATCCAGTTGTCCATCTTACTGTGCAGTTCGCCAGGTATCAATGCGTCTTTCAACTCTATGGTGAGGTACGATATGCATTTGTTGGCATCTACTGTTCCGGGGGCTATAATGGCGTCTGTAGGGCATGCATCAATGCACCGGGTACAGGTGCCGCAATGGTCTGTATTGAAGGCGTTATCGGGCACCAATTCAAGATCGGTGATGAGGGTGGCTATGAAGAAAAAAGATCCGGCCTGTTTAGTAAGCAGGTTGGCATTCTTGCCTACCCATCCCAATCCGCTACGCGTAGCCCAACTCCGCTCTAGCACTGGTGCACTATCAACAAAGCCACGTCCATCCACCTCACCTATATGCTGTTTGATGAAGAAGAGTAACTCATTTAGTTTGTCTTTTATGACATAATGATAATCGGTACCCCACGCATACTTAGCTATATGTGGCGTATTGGGTTGCTGTACCTGCGATGGAAAATAATTCAACAACATGGTAATGACCGATTTGGCGCCCGGTACCAGTTTGCGCGGGTCTATGCGCAAATCGAAATTGCGCTCCATGTACTGCATGTCAGCCTGAAAACCATTTTGCAGCCATTGCTCCAACCGGCGGGCATCGTCATCTAACTGCGTGGCAACAGCAATACCACATGCACTGAACCCCAGGCGTGCGGCCTCGGTTTTGATCAGTTCGGTATTTTTTTGAGCAGGTGACATGTGTTACTCGGTCTCTTTCAGATTCTTAATGGTTACCCCACGAATTTCGGAAAGCTTTCCCAGACAAGCTTCAGAATGTTTGATGGGTATGCCGGCCACGACAAGGCAGAACAATTGCAGCTCCTGTTTGTAAATGGTGGCTTCACTATGTTTTAAGAGATTCAGCACCTCACCCATAGCAGGATAGTCAAATGATATTTCCACTTTATGCTCTATCCATTTTTCTACTCGGCCCGCGGCGGCGAGGGCATCGGCAGTAACAGTTTTGTAAGCATTTATAAGTCCGGGCACCCCCAATAATGTACCTCCAAAATACCTGACTACGACTACAAGCACGTTAGTAAGCTCTGCGCTATCTATCTGCCCCAGTATGGGCTTGCCAGCGCTGCCGGCGGGTTCTCCATCGTCGCTAGCTCTAAACTGGTTGCCATCTGTACCCATACGGAAAGCCAGGCAGTAATGCACGGCCTTAGGGTGCTCTTTCTTTAATAGCTGCACTTTGTCTTTTACATCCTGTAGCAAAGCCACAGGGTAGGCATATGCAAGAAACTTACTGCCACGGTCTTTGAACTCGGCCGTAGTAGCCCCGGATATTGTTGTGTATTTATATGCCTCCATACTATGTTCCAAATGCAATTAATAATATCGCCGTCACCGACAGCACTAATCCTATAAAACGCAACAAGGTTATCTTTTCTTTGAATAACAGCAAAGCTGCTAACGTTGAAACCACCAATACCCCAATATTATTAACCGGTATAGCGGCAGAGCTTTGCAGGAAACCCGAATGTAACAATCTTATAAAGTAATAAATGGAAAAGTAATTAGGTATGCCAATGCAGATGCCCGCCAGTACATTGCGCCAACGCAATTGGATGCGCTTGAGTACAAAAAGAATAATGATCAGCACCATACCTATACTCCCCGCAGCTGCAAATGTGTAAATGGTAAACAAGGACTCATCTGCTACGGTGTGTAAATAACCATGCTGTATATAGTTCAATAATGCGTCCAGCAAGCCACTGCCTATGAACAATAGTGCAAGCCATCCGAGAGCTGTAGGTTTATTGTCTTCTTTTTTAGCCCGGCTGGTAAGGTAAACCGCAGGGAAGGCCAGGATAATGCCCAATATGCTATACAAGCCGTCATGTTCCTTATAAAGAATAATGGCCAACAAAACCGGTATTACCAATGATAGTTTATTGGCTATAGTAGTGGTAGTAATTCCATCTACCCGTGTGCGGTAAGCAATGAGGTTGAACAGCATGATAAAACACGCACCGGTAATCAAAGCCCACGGAAACCATGTTTGCTGTACACCATTGGAATTGAATGGCTGGCCACCTATTGGCATACTGCCGGTAAGTACGCATACCCAGTAGTTAACTACTATGGCCTGCAAAACATCTACCTTATACCTGGGTAGTATTTTGAAAATGACAGACAGGACCGTATTGAGTAAAATGGTAGCTATTAAGTAGAACATCCCGGTTGGTAATTATAATTCCATGCCCTGCACATATGGGGTAGATGACCTGTTTACCCAAAGCTGTAGCCTGTCCTGCTCCAGTTGTGTAGTAAAAGCAGGTATTGCGTTTTGCAAGAGTGGCGCGGCTATGCCTTGTTGTAGCGAAACTGCGCCAGTAAATACCCTTGCCTCATCCCACAAATCTTGTGCAATGAAGCTGTTTAAAACTTTTGCACCACCTTCTACTATAAGCGAAAGAATGTGGGTATCGTGCAGTCGTTGCAACAGGTTGGGCAGTAAAGTTTCGTCAAACTGCATTTGTAAGAAGTGCAGGTTGCCTTGCAATGTATCTTTCTGTTCGTTGATGATCCAGGTTGCGGCAGCCTCATTAAACAGCTTGTGGGTGTGCGGTACTTTCAGGTCTTTATCCAGCAATATGCGTAATGGTTGTTTCCCTTTCCATAAGCGAGCCGTAAGCTCGGGATTGTCATTGATGGCGGTATTAGTGCCCACCAGTATCGCGCCCTCTTCGGTGCGCCACTTATGCGCCAATGTGTGGCTGTGCGTATTGCTGATCTGCAGCCTGCGGCCATCGGATGGAGCTATATATCCTTCAGGTGTTTGTGCCCATTTGAGTATGATGTATGGCCTTTTATGGGTATGGTAACAAAAGAAACGCCTGTTCAGCCATTCACCCTCAGCTTTGAGTATGCCTATTTGTACCTGCGCCCCATACTCCTCCAGTATCTCAATGCCCCTTCCTCCAACTTTTTCAAAAGGGTCTATATTGGCGATCACTACTTTTTTTATTTGTTCTTGCACCAGCCGTACTGCGCAGGGAGGGGTGATGCCCTGGTGAGCGCAGGGCTCCAGGCTTACATACATGGTACTATCGGGAATCAAAGCCTTATCGGCAGCTTGTACGCTGTCTATGCAGTTTACTTCGGCATGTGCAGCACCGTAATAGTGGTGCCAGCCTTCGCCTATAATGCGCCCATTGTACACTAATACCGCTCCCACCATTGGGTTGGGCGCCGTAAAACCCTTAGCCCTCTGGGCCAGCTCCATACATCGGCGTATGTATAATTCATCGTCCATCATCGCTACACGAAAGTAGTAACAAACCGTTATATCTTTATGCTATGCTTACCTACACAACTGCCTTTCATCAATTATGCCAGGCACTGCAGCCAATGTATGATGCCCGGGAGGCAGCAGCTATTGCCGATCAATACCTTACCCACCTTACCGGGACAGATAAACTTAAACGTATTGTAGAACGGGATACCCAATTTACACCGGCACAGGAAACTTTGTGGACTGAAGCAAAAGAACAATTTACCGCAGGCAAACCTTTACAATATGTAATAGGTACTGCCTGGTTTATGGGGCGAGAATTCAGTGTAAATGAACATGTGCTGATACCCCGGCCTGAAACTGAAGAACTGGTGGAATGGATAATAAAAGACTATAGGGGAAAGAAAGATATAACACTAGTTGATATTGGGACTGGGAGTGGATGTATTGCTATTTCTCTGAAGTTAGGATTGGGTGGCCTCGTCAGGAATCGAACCCAAGACCCTCAGCTTCCCAAGCTGATGCTCCTTAAAGATAGTATCGTAATAAGAGCTTTAGATATTAGCGCTGAGGCACTTATCGTTGCAAATAAAAATGCTGAAAACTTACAGGCAGTAATTGTTTTTCAACAGCTTGATATCCTTGATGAAGGCCAATGGAGCACCACAGGTAAGTATGATGTAATTGTCTCTAATCCTCCTTACATCCCTGTATCTGAGCAAGAGCACATGCATACTAATGTAAAAGACAATGAACCGGTTATAGCTCTGTTTGTACCTAATGAAGACCCGCTACTCTTTTATAAAGCGATAGCACAATATGGGAAGGCCCATCTTAAACCCAATGGAGCCATATACTGTGAGTTACACATGAGTCACGCACACCAAACTGCTGAAATGTTTAGCCAGGTAGGTTACATGCAGGTGCAGGTAAAAGACGACATGCATGGTAATCCGCGGATGTTAAAGGCTGTGTTCCAGTGATTTGATGTGCCCTATTATTTTTCCTGCGTGATCTCTTGAGTTTTCGATGAACCATTTATGGGTATCCAAACCACCGCATACCACCCCGGCCAGGTATATGCCCGGCACATTGGTTTCCATGGTATCCGTATTGTGGGTGGGATAGAGACGTGGCTCGCTAAGATTCACGCCAGCCTGTGTGAGCAAAGAAAAATCGGGACGGTAGCCCGTCAGTGCTATTACAAAATCGTTGGGCAGAGTTACTTTTCCTTCAGGTGTTTGTATATCTACTTCAGCTTGTCGTATTGCGGTAAGATTGGAATTATAATAAGCCTTTATACTGCCCTCATTTATGCGGTTGATGATGTCGGGCCGCACCCAGTATTTTACCCTTTCACCCACTTGCGGGCCACGAATGACCATGGTAACATGGGCACCTTTTCGATAGGTTTCAAGTGCGGCATCTACAGCGCTATTGCTTGCCCCTACTATAACCACGTGCTGCAGGGCATAGAAATGTGGATCGCGATAGTAGTGCATTACTTTGGGCAGGTCTTCGCCCGGCACATTGATAGTTGCGGGTATATCGTAAAAGCCGGTAGAAATGATGACCTTGCCGGCGGTATAATTTGTTTTTGATGTATTGACCTGAAACTTACCACCCGCAGGGTTAATAACAAGCACAGTTTCGAATAGATGAATATTTAAATTGTATAGCGCAGCAACCCTCCTGTAGTACTCTAATGCCTCGGCTCTGTTAGGTTTTGTATTTACCGACATGAATGGCACATTCCCGATCTCCAGCTTTTCTGATGTAGAAAAGAAGGACATGTTGAGCGGGTAGTTGAATAAGGAATTGACCAGGCAACCTTTGTCTATTATCAGGTAACTGAGTCCTGCAGCCTTTGCCTCTATACCACAGCTAAGACCAATAGGCCCACTGCCTATTATTACAACATCGTAATCGGTTTTCATTGTAAGCGAAGTTAGGCCTAACCAATAAGTGCACAAAGCTTACCTAATGACCTGTTGCAACAATACCATCAGCTTTTTGAAAAAATAACATGTAGCGTTATAATTCGCTACTTTTTACTAAGTCCTGCAGGCGTAGGTTGGGATTTAAAAATGCGGTCGCGCACATAGGTGCCTATACCGACAGCTGAAATATAGTTCAACGGAAACTCTAGCAGCACATGCAGGAAGCTGAGGAAGAACAACCATTGCAGACCTACAGAATAGTTGTAGATATATAAACTAATACTTATGAGCCATATCACCACTACCACAGCAAAACGTGCTTTGGGTACTTTATGCCATTGTATCACCCTTGTTTTTGAGAACCAGTTGAGGTAGTGGTAGGTGTATGCAAAGGCTATAAAACGCATGAGCAGGATGCCTGCCTGCGAATGAAATATGATCTCGTTCCAGCTTTGCTCAGATGGTTGCTCAGGCACGTTCATGAAATGGGAAAGGGAGAAGCGGTTAACACCCCTGAACAGATCGTATGCACTTATACCGTAGGCACTTGGACCAAAGAAAGTTGTATTGGGGAAAATAGTATAAAGCAGTACAGGACATAATAGAAGCACAACTACAGATAATACCCCCATTTTGCTTTTGCTTCTCAGTGCACCATATAGCATAAACAGCATAGTAAAAATATACACGTGTATAAGCGTAGGCAGGAACACCAGGAAGAACAGCCAGAAATGCTCTGATAATTGCGATGTGACAATAATAAGCAACAAGCCAGCTATGCGCGCAAAATTGTTCTTTACAAATACAAAAACTATAGAACCCAGGAACGCAATGTATGTGAGGTAGCCCGCAAAGTGCTGTGGAAACTCCAGCTCCAGGTATTTTGAGAAATTTGTAAGAGTAACTAAAAGCCCTATAACCAGAAGTACAACCGCATCGTACTTGCCTTTAGTGTAATATTTTTTGTCGTGCAGCCACGATATTTCTGTGAGGTAGTGCAAAGGGCCAAGAATGGCATATGAAAACAGGAACAGCTC
>JABDEZ010000115.1 GCA_013286835.1 Bacteroidota bacterium | reverse complement strand
TGAAAACTAAATCATTTATGGCATGGAGTAGCTATCACGCAAGTGCTGCCACAGAACAATATCTCTATAGATTTTTATCTAAACATAACCTTGAAAGATTTCTTGAAACAGGCAGTATTTGGTTCTTGAGGGCTGATATATTTGGCGATAAGATGGAGTGTGTTAGCATTGCGGATTTATTAGATGATAAGCCCGGTTAAGATAAGATTGAAGCCAGAAAAAAAGATTCCTTATCAGTTGCTGGCACTTGGCAGATAGAGAAAGTTTGGTATTATGGGATACATACTCGGAGACAATTGAAAATAGGAGAACCACGGCAATAACATTTAAAAGAACAGACCTAATAAGGCTGATAAAGGAGTATTCTATCAGAAATCACATGAGTCATTTTTATAGGACTGAATTTACTCATGGTAAAATTGCATACAAAACATTGATAGGTGCAGATACAAAGACTTTGATCGACCAGACAGTTACCCAACTTGCATTTCGAAAAGAGGCAGCTTTCAAATATGAAAATGAGTATAGGTTTGTAACTGAACAACCCCACCCATTCTCCTATGCAGGTTATAATTGCACTATTGACAAAGCACGAAATTTACCTTTCAATATCATAATTAATCCACTACTTAATAGAGATCAATACTTTCCAATAAAAAAGCAAATCGAAGAGTTAGGATTTATCGATAAACTTGTTATCTCAGACTTAGCACAATGGTTACATCTAGATTTATGGTAAATATTTACATATTGACTGAAAATCTTAAAAAATATCCCTATTTCAATATTGACTTTATTGGTAAGCATTCTAGATAGATCTCTTTAAAGTATTTTTCTAAAGGCCTATTATTAAGTTGTGTTCACTAAGGATTTGCTGTAAATCACCCTCATTTAATTGGAAATAGATAGCAAGGAAATATAGCCCAGAATTGCATTTTGTGGCTCATTGATATATCAGTAAATTCATTGAGACACATGACAATAATAAATATTATAAGTCGTGGGGCCAAGCTCTGTTCCTTAATTTAAGAATACTAATCACGATGATTTATAGTCTATAAGTGTACTTTTGAACAATAGAATTATTTGTTTTCATTTAAAATTGCAACTTAGCGGTATAGATATTTTATTATGAAAGTGGTTTCATTATTTTCTGGTGCTGGTGGACTTGATATTGGCCTTATTAAAGCAGGCTTCGAAGTTGTTTGGGCAAACGATTTTGACAAGAATGCTTGTGCGTCCTATTCGAAAAATATAAGTAGTCATATTAATGTAGGAGACATTCATCAATATTTAGAAGAGATATATGACTTAAGGGATATAGACGTAGTAGTAGGCGGACCGCCTTGCCAAGGCTTTTCTGTAGCCGGGAAAATGGATCCTCAAGACCCTCGTAGTGAACATGTATGGACATTTACAAAAGTTGTTGAAAACTTAAATCCCAAAGCTTTCATAATGGAAAATGTGAAGGCATTGGGCCAATTACAAAAATGGGAACCCTTAAGAATTGCCTTATTAAACAATTTTAGAGAGTTGGGTTATTCAGTTAATTATGTAGTAGTAAATGCTTCCGAATTTGATGTTCCTCAAGCTCGAGAGAGAGTTTTCTTTATTGGTTTTAAAAACAACTCAAAACTAATTCCTGATCTTGAAAAAATGCTTGAGCCTTATAAGGTCAAAGCTAAAACGGTTAGACAAGCTTTGTCGGTTCTTGACAAAGCAGGTACAGGGAATAACATCAGTCTATGTAATGCAAAAATAACGCTTGCACCAAACCCTGTAATGCGAAAATCACCTTATGCAGGAATGTTATTTAATGGCATGGGACGACCAGTAAAGATTGATGGCTATTGTGCAACTCTTCCTGCCTCAATGGGAGGAAATAAAACTCCGATAATAGACGAAGCTGAATTATATGAAAATGAACCTAGCTGGGTTGATAAATATCATCTGGGGCTTATAAATGGAGCAGAACCAATGACCTTTCAAGAAGCTCCCAAAAGGTTGAGAAGACTAACTGTTGAAGAAGCGGCGGTACTTCAAACATTTCCATTAGATTATATTTTTTGCGGTGGTCAATCCTCAAAATTCAAGCAAATTGGTAATGCTGTCCCATGTAATTTAGGCTTTAACATTGGACGGATGATCATGGATTGTTTGATCAATGGTGAAATGGATAATATAATATTCAATATAAATAATCAATTAGAAATTGAATACAATTAATGGCAGAGAACGTGGATTTTAACAAAGCAAACAGAATATTAAATGAAGCTTTCGAAAACGACGAAGTTTTAGACGACAGTATTTCTCGTAAAATTATCTCTATACTCAAGGGGAATCACAAAACTTATAAATACATACTTATAAACGGTCTATTGGCTAAAGCTACAAATCAAATGATTAACGCCTTGGCCTTACAAGCAGGAGCGCCAATGCAGGGTGCATTTGATGCAAGAAGCTTATGTCATAATGTTCTTGTACCCTTTGAAAGAACTCATTTAGAAAATGCATTAGGTGGATCAAACGAACCGTTTTTAAATAAACCTGCCAGATTTACTCACTTAAGCAACTCAAATGCTGTGAGAAAAGGTGCTGACAAAGCCGCCCTAAACTCCTTAATTAGTATTTTTAGCCAAATTGATAATTCTCTTGCGGCCCAATCGTATTTAACATCTGCATTGCAATATATCAAACTACAGATAAAAGAAAACAGACTACTTCAAGGGATTAATATAAAATACAACCCAACATTATTAGAAACCCTGAATTTTATTTATAAATTTTTAGAGAAATCGTTTGAGGGAGAAACATGTTCAATTATAGTTGGTGCACTTGAAAAAAATTATCATAAAAAGTTTAAAATTAATTTTGAAGTTTTCGCCCATAAGGTTAATCAAAGTGGTGCTTCCTCAAAAGAAATAGGCGATATAGATATTTACAAAGAAGGTGATTTTTACTATTCAATCGAAATAAAAGATAAAAACTTTACTCTTCATGATTTAGAACACGCTTTCGATAAAATGAAATCTCAAGGGGCGAACAAGGGACAATTCATTTTTGGGCCTCATGCTTCTTTTGATAAAGATTTACTAAAAGCGAGAATTGATGAATTTGAAAGGCAAGGATTTATGGTCATGTTTAATGATATCTTTTCCTATTGTAGAATGATTATATTTAAAACCGATATTACCGAAAAGCAAGAATTTATTGATTTGATTTTCGAGACAGCTTTGGAGATAAATTGTAAAAAAGAAACTACAATTTGGATCCATACCGTGCTTGAAGAACTTGAATGGAAAGGCTAACAGCTCGATATATCCCCTGCCCTTGATTTGCTACAAAATCTTTAACTCATTTTCTATTATTTCAGAAACATCAAATCCCAAACCGGTTGAAATTAGCTATTTACTTGCGCCAATATTTATAAAAGTTGTGCATTCTTGCAATAAATTATAATTATGGCAAGAAGGAATCGAGATATCTGCAATCTCAATGATTACTTTAAAGAATTTGTGGGAATTGAGAACTTATATAAAACAACATTTGGTTTTAATTATACTGATGGTATAAAAGCATTGTGCAGTTCATTTGAACCGGACTTGTGGTGGCTTGTAAAAGTAATTACCTCTTATCAACCACAACTTTTCAAGGAAGAATTTCAGCAATGGAAGTTATATACAGTTGATGGGCATTTATCGATTCTTATTTGTGATAATGGGAATGGAGAAGAATTAATACGAAAAGAAATCAATGTAGCTGACGTGGCTGGAAATTGCACTATTTGGATAGAGGCAAATATCATTTTCTTACCATCAGAGCATTTGAAAAAATAGAAAGATGTAAGTCAACCATAACAAGCCTGTCCTACGTCAGCAAGTAGTTTGCACACCATTTTGGTTTGGACTTGGCAATGAGCTCCTAAACAACCTTTATACTTGTTTATGGATTACTGTCGATAGTGCAAGCATGACATAGAAATCTCCTAATAATTGCCACTTATACCCCATTTTCTTTTTTGCTCGATCGAGAGGTTAGCATAAAACCGCCTAATGTCTTCTTGGTCTTTCGCCCTCTGTCTTTCATCAAGGGTCATTTTTTCACAAACCAGAAATATTCGTTTCTCTTCGTCAGTGGAATTGTCGAAATCATACTCGATGCGTTTTTGTTTCAAATCTTCTGGCAGGTCGTCTTCAATAAGTTGATCGGTTGCTAAATACGATATCTTCTGGTCAGTGTAATATTCTTCGATATGCTCAGGATATTCGATGTTCAGAGTAGGCATAATACCATATTCGTTAAACGCTTCCAGCACTAAGCGTTTTGCAATATCGTATTCATAAACACTGCTCACATAAATTGAATCGAAAATATTGAATGCCTTTATCCTTTGGTTTAATAATTCTCTATTCACATTATCAAAGATTATTGCTGCCTCAACTTCCTGAAGCATTTTTGCAAAATCACTATATTCTTTAGAGTATAGGCCGCCTTTTATGTCAACAATAGCCTTCCAGCAGCTCGGATACTTGTTCATAAATAGATCTTTCAATGCGTTGTTCCTTTCTATGTCTTTTGAGAAGAATACTTTTCTAAAGAAATCCTGTTTGAATTCCTGCCGCAGTTCATCAGGCAAATTTATTGTCTCCATAAACTGATTATAAAATATGCCACTTTCACAATCACCCTGGTATTGTTTTACATCTTCTGGTAATTCTATTTCGTCTTTATAGTATGAAATAAACATCACTGCTGCTAACAGAGGTTGTGAGTTCCTGATGTCTAGTCCGATGATTTTCTTTCCATCAAGTAGAATTGACTTTCTAAATTCCCTATTTAGATTTGTAATATCGCAGTAGACACGTGATCCTTTAATGGGACGGCTGGCAACCATGTAGCCATTATTAATTTTGTACACAGTCCTGTTGCAACGCGCTATTGTCGTTTCATCATCTTCATGTTTGACATCTTTTTCTAAGCGTTTCTTTTTCTTATAGCGGTGAAGTTTGAATTTGACTGGCTGGCAAGGAACGGACATGCCGTCCACCACTTTTGTGACAACGATCTCGGGTACGGACATGCCCTCCTCTAAATTTGAGATTTTTTCCTTAGGTACGGATATGCCCTCCTCTAAACTGTTTCGGTACGGATACGCCCTCCCTATTTTTATATCATTATAGATAGGTACGGGTACGCCCCCAAATGGTATATATTGACAGTAATTGGTATTGTTACTGTTATTGGTACTTGATGTATTATAATTATCGTAAGAGAGGTAGTGAATAATAAGATTTACATCACTGTTATTGGTAAAATTATCTTCTACTTCTTTTATGAACTTCTCATAATTTTCTTTTTGGCTCTTTTTCTTTGGTTTATTTTCTAAGACCTCTTTGATGATATCTTGTAGATGTGATTCATCTATCCTTATAAATGATAAGACTTCCTGGTATTCTTTCAGATCAGGATTATACTTGGTATTTAGTTCTATTGTCTTATTGAGAATTTGCTCATGAACACATCTGTTATTTGCGATCTCAATTTCGAGCAGATTGTTCCATTCTCTGAACTGATAGCCGTATGATTTGCCTTCTTCAATGTATTCGCGATTTCTTCCATTCCTTGAAACAACGGCTGTTTTGAATATGCCATCTTTCTTGAACAATTTATTGCTGACGCATTCTTTGAGCATCGTTGCCATTTGATGATTATCAACTCCTAGGATCTTTGCCATTGTATGTTGGTGAATGTTGACGTACTCTGTCTCTGGATCAATATCATTTAAAAAGTTCTGATTGGCGATGTAATCACATAGATGATAGAACTTCTGTCTCCAGACTGGCTTGTTCTTATAGTATGTTCCATCTTCAACGATTGAATCGATGATTTCTTTTGAACCTTCTGGAATGAAATATTTGACCAGCTTTGTCTCTTTCCTTTTACGTGGCATATTTATTAATTATGGTGCTGGAATTGTCTTTGAGAGAGACAAATCCTGGCGGTTGCATGATTGGTTGTGATTGTTTCAGCTTTTACATCTCATCTCTCAAATGACCGGCTACTTGCTGCATACAGATTCTTGTGAATTGAAATGTATACGGCGAGAATAGTTGTAACAGTGTTCCTGGAAAAAGAATTGGAGATTTATTTCTTTGTTCCAGAAAAGATCAAATGATCCGTGATAAATGTTCAATGTGATGGTAAGACTATCAATATTGACAGGAAGAAATGTAAAATATATTGACTAGGTATGGAAAGGTCCAAATGAACCTCTGCGATACAGTCTCATTTAAGGACTTGCCGACTTGAAGTAAGCAGTTTATACTCAAGATAACTTTGGAGGTGGCTAGCGAGCTCCAGAACGAGCCAGAACACGAGATCGATGTCGTATTGAATCTTCCTTGAACCAACCTTTCATTTGTCAATTCTGACACCAGATTTATCTATATGTGAATACAGTATTGTAAAGGTGTGAAACAATTTCTGAATATTTTCTACTTACGTCAATTCCGCCACAGGTTATTGATGGACACTTATTTTGGTCATCTTTAAGACAAGCGTTGTTCTAGCAAGTATGTGTTTATGCTCGAAAATGATTTTGAGGTGAAATGCATGTTCCAGAACTTGTCAAATCACGAGTTGCGGCAGTATTGTGCATTTATTTACAACTTCAATGGTTTAGTAGTAAATTTTTACACTTTATTTGTTGCGATATGAATATTGCCTTGTAAGTACATAAGTAGTCCTT
>JABDEZ010000114.1:6750-7026 GCA_013286835.1 Bacteroidota bacterium | reverse complement strand
AGGAAGTTGGGTAAGGAGCTGGAACTATTTACCTTTTCTGAAAAGGTAGGTAGCGGATTGCCTTTGTGGTTACCTAAAGGCGCTATGCTGCGCGAACGCCTGCAACAGTTTTTACAAAAAGCGCAAACAGAAAGCGGCTACCTGCCGGTAATAACACCGCACATAGGCAGCAAGCAACTGTATGTAACATCCGGCCACTGGGAAAAATATGGCAAGGATAGCTTCCGCCCCATTACTACCCCGCAAGAGGGCGAAGAGTTCATGTTGAAACCTATG
>JABDEZ010000114.1:3310-6740 GCA_013286835.1 Bacteroidota bacterium | reverse complement strand
AACTGCCCGCACCATTGCGAAATATATAAATCATCACCACGGTCGTACAAAGACCTGCCGCTGCGCCTTGCAGAGTTTGGAACAGTATATCGCTACGAGCAGTCGGGTGAATTGCATGGCCTCACACGTGTGCGTGGTTTTACTCAGGACGATGCTCACTTATTCTGCATGCCTGAACAGGTAACAGAAGAGTTTAAAAAAGTTATAGATCTGGTACTTTATGTATTCCGCTCGCTCGATTTCCATGACTTTACTGCTCAGATATCTCTGCGTGACCAAGAAGACCGTACTAAATATATAGGCACTGATGAGAACTGGGCTATTGCTGAACAAGCTATTATTTCTGCAGCGGCTGAAAAAGGGCTCAGGACTACAATTGAATACGGCGAAGCTGCATTCTACGGACCTAAGCTTGACTTTATGGTGAAGGATGCTCTGGGCCGCAGCTGGCAATTAGGCACTATACAAGTAGATTATAACTTGCCAGAACGTTTTGAGTTGGAGTATGTGGACGCAGACAATACCCGCAAAAGGCCGGTAATGATACATCGTGCCCCTTTTGGATCAATGGAACGCTTTATCGCGGTACTTATTGAGAACTGCGCGGGGAACTTCCCTTTATGGTTAGCGCCATTGCAGGTGAAGGTATTGCCGATAAGTGATAAATATGGCGACTATGCCAAAGAGGTTTCTGCTCAGCTTAAGACAGCCGGTATAAGAGCCGAAATAGACGACAGAGCTGAAAAAATAGGACGTAAAATAAGAGATACTGAGCTGATGAAGGTGCCGTATATGCTGATAGTAGGAGAGAAGGAAATGAATGATGGTATGGTATCTGTACGTAAGCATGGTGAGGGGGATAAGGGTTCTGTAACGCTGGATGCATTTGTAAATGAGGTGAATGATATAGTAAACAGCCAGATGAAGGGGAAGCCTGCACCAGTTGCATAAATTTTTAAAATAACAGCATGTTGTATTGCATAACAAAAAACGTTATTTTTGATAAAACTTTTAATAATCATTAATGCAGAATAGAGTTAAAGGAAGACCACCGTTTAAACCAAGGATACCGCAAAACGAACATAAATTAAATTCAGAGATCACTGCCCCGGAGGTACGTTTAATAGGGGAAGATGTTGAGCCTGGTATTTACAAGCTGGCTGATGCGCTAAGAATAGCGTTGGAAAAGGAAGTAGATCTTGTAGAGATCTCTCCTAATGCTGTGCCGCCAGTATGCCGCCTCATCGATTATCGTAAGTTTCTTTACGAAAAGAAAAAAAAGGATAAAGAACAAAAGGCTAAAGCTAAACAGTCTGAAGTAAAGGAGATTAGGTTTACGCCTAATACTGACGATCACGACTTTGACTTTAAAGCCAAGCACGCAGAAAACTTTTTGCAGGAAGGCAATAAAGTAAAATGTTACGTGCAGTTCAAAGGCCGTGCTATCATGTTCCAGGAAAGGGGAGAGTTGCTCCTGCTAAAATTTGCAGAACGTATGTCTGAATATGGAACACTGGAATCTATGCCTAAAATGGAAGGCCGCAGGATGCTGGCTATTTTCACTCCAAAGAAAAAGAAATAAGCCATTTTTTTTAAATATCAAAAGAGGGTTGTCGAATTTGTTCAGCAACCCTCTTTCCTATATCGTATTTTTGATTCTGCGGGTATTAATTATTGCCTGTGTTGTCCATTTGGTTGTCGCTACCGTTTTGCATCATTTGCCTGCGCTGCATCATTCTCTGTTTCCGCTCTTCTTCAAGCACCTGGTACTGTTTATACTGGTCCTGCGTTAATATGCTTTGTAGTTTTGTTTCCTTATCCATTGCCATTTGTTTGCGTGCACGGCTTACGGTCTTTTTATCTGCGCTGCTATGCATGAGGCTATCCATAGAATTGGCCATACTCATATTTAAACTGCTTACAGCATTGGTCTGATCTGCAGACAAATTGAGCCTTTTTTGTAGCATCTTAGTTTGGTTTTGTGCGCGCTCCTGGGGCGTTTTCATTTGCATGCCTTGCATATCCTGCGCTTGTGTTGCAAATGGAATAAGTATAAGAATTGTGGCTACGATCTTTAATCCTGATTTAATTACTGACATGCATTTTAGTTGTTGATTTTGTATTTATGAGACCTTGTGTTTTATTGAATGTTTAAAAATGGGGTGAATAAAAAATGTTAAAAGAACTTGAATGGTCAGGATTTGAGGAAAATGAATGAGTGGAGATATGTTTTTTAATTGTTAATCAGCTCAATTTTTAGGTGTGTGGTATAACTAATCAATAATTTTACTATTATAGATCGACTTTAAAATTGTTTACAATGAAAGCAGTATTCTTTAACTCGAACAGAAAGTACGTTGGTATTGCAGGCGCGTTATGTGTCATGGCAATTGTTCTTTTTCTTAGCAGTTGTTTTACGCTCTCTAATCAAAGTCCTTGCGATTGCGCCGTAAATAATGCGGCGGCTAGTACACCCGCCTACAACAAAGATCTTGGCGAAAAGTGCGATGAGCATGAAAATGGCCTTAGCGAAAGCGAACGCGCCGAATGGCAAAGAGAATTATCCGCTTGTATGGCCGGCAAATAAGCAATCATTAAATTTATTGTTACCTTTTTGTTATTTTATGCTTGTGCGTTTAGAAAATAATCGCTAAGTTTATCTTATTGTTTTTTAAAACACTGTATATTAATACATTATGATGTTTTTGTCTTTTATTTATTTTCAGAGTCGCATTTTAAATGGTATAAGCAAAGAGTATAACGCACTCCCCAACATGTATCTTCGTATCTACAGGCACCACCATATGCGCATGTATATTGAAAGTACAACCCACACTCCTGATTAAATGAAATTCTTGTTTTTAACTTTATGGCTTTGCATTCAGCAAGGCCTTTTTTATTTTGCTGTTTCGCAAATATTTATGTCTGGATATAAGTTGTATTATTTATATTTAGGTTACATTCCAGAAAGGTTTACACAACCCAATTATTAGTAAAAAGACAAGAGATAAGAAAGCGGGGTATAATGGGGATATCTGAAGATATAGGAGCGTTAAAAGCACTGCTTGAGCAGGAAAAGGCTCATAGGTTAATTGCAGAACAAGCCTTAATTAAAAAAAATAAGGAATTAGCTGAATTAAAGATGCAAATGGCTATAGATATAGGCCTTCATGCAACTACAAACCGTGTGGCAGCGTTAATGAACAACCTTTCTGCAGGCATACTTGTGGAAAATGAAAAAGGAAGGATACAACTCATTAATAATAGCTTTTGCCAGATATTTAATACTTCCTCACAGGCTTCTGATCTTATCGATGCCCAATCCGATGTTGCATTTCGTCAGGTGGCTTCATTATTTAAAGCGCCTGAGGCTTTTATAGACAGGCTAAATAATATAGTTTGGAAAAAAGAGAAGGTGTTAAATGAAATA
>JABDEZ010000114.1:0-3300 GCA_013286835.1 Bacteroidota bacterium | reverse complement strand
TTTACGAGGATAATTACCAAGGACACTTGTGGGAATACAGAGATGTAACTCAGAAGGTGATGGATGAAAACAGACTTGAACAACAACGTAAATTTTACGAGAATGTTTTGAATAATATCCCTGCAGATATTGCCGTGTTTGATGCACAACACAAGTATCTATATATTAATCCGGTAGCTATAAAAGATGAAATCCTGCGCAAATGGATGATAGGGAAGACAGATCGTGAATACCACAACTTCAGGAATAAGCCGGTATCATCTGCAGACCGGCGAGATTATGTCTTTGACCAGGCTCTACAAACTAAGCAATTATATTCCTGGGAAGAAAAGTTGGTGAATAAGAAAGGGGAGACTGAATATCACTACCGTAACTTATATCCTGTTCTTAACGATGAGGGCGAAGTAGATATCATTATTGGCTACGGATTGAATATTACAGAACGTAAACTGATTGAAGAACAACTATATAAAAATGAAAAACGCTATCGCGACCTGTTTAATTATAGCCAGGCACTGATATGCACGCACGATATGCACGGGCGTATCCTGTCTGTAAATCCTTCAATATGCACCTTGCTGGGCTATACGGAAAATGAACTTGTGGGCAGGCTGCTTACAGATTTTATACCTGCTAAGGACGTTGCTAATTTTGAACCTGATTATTTGTTTAAAGTAACAACAACGGGCAAGTCAAAAGGGGTATTCCGTGTGTTGAATAAAAGCGGCAAGCAAATATTCCTGCTGTATGAAAATTATAAGGTTGAAGAGGATGGTACAGAGCCTTATATCATTGGCTTTTCACAAGATATTACAGAACGTATAAAGGCCGAAAAAGAATTACTTATAGCTAAGCAGATGACTGAACAGGCATCAAAGGCTAAAGAGATATTCTTGGCCAATATGAGCCACGAGATAAGGACACCCATGAATGGTGTGCTTGGTGTAGCGCGTTTACTGGATAAGACTTATTTGAATACTGAACAGAAAAACTATGTGAAGCTGATAACAGAATCGGCCAATAACCTTATGGTTATAGTGAATGATGTGCTGGACGTTGAAAAAATAGCTTCTGGTAAGTTTGAGTTGGAACACCTGCCTTTCCGCCTGGCGGATAAGATATCGCTCACCATGCAACCTTTTGAATACAAGGCTGAAGAAAAGCTGATAGCGCTTAAGTTTGAAAATTTATTACCTGAAGGCTTGGTGGTGGTGGGCGACCCATACCGGCTGGGTCAGGTGATGAATAACCTTATAGGTAATGCATTGAAATTTACACACAATGGGAAAATTGTAGTTACAGCCAAAGTAGAAAAAGAAGAAGATAATAACATCATTATCGTTTTTTCTGTTGCCGATTCCGGGATCGGTATTAGCGAAGACAGGCTTGGGGATATATTTAACCCTTTTGTTCAGGCTTCTACTGATATTACGCGTAAGTATGGCGGTACTGGACTGGGGTTATCCATTTGCAAGAGCCTTGTTGAGATGCAGGGTGGCGTGGTAAGTGTGAAGAGCATTGTAAATGAGGGTACCACGTTTTCTTTTAGTATAAGGTATGGTCTAGGCGATGCCTCTATGCTTGAAGGAGAACCAGAAGAAGATATAATAACCGACACAGGCATAAAAAAAGTACTTGTGGCAGAGGATGTGGTGCTCAATCAGTTCCTGGTGAAGCATATGCTTGAAAACTGGGGGATAGAAGTGGATATAGCAAACAATGGTCTTGAGGCATTAGATAAGGTAAGGGGCAACGATTATGATGTGATACTGATGGATATACAGATGCCTGAAATGGATGGCATTACGGCCACTGCAATCATCAGAGAAATGAAAGACAAGCAAAAGGCAACTATACCCATTATAGCGCTTACAGCTAATGCCCTTAAGGGCGATTCTGACCGTTACTTGAAGGCGGGCATGAATGGGTATATTAGCAAGCCTTATACAGAAACAATGCTGTATGCTGCGCTTAAAAGTGCTGCTAATAATAAAGGATATGCAGGTGTCAAGGAAGAAGATCGACAGCCAATTGTACCTGAACATAAATCTCCTGCAGCCATCTTGGTTGAGGACAAAACGGAATCTCTATACGATCTTACCCTGCTTTGGTCGGTAGCCAACGATGACGAAGCGTTTATACGTAAAGTGCTGGCTACCTATATGGACACAGTGCCTGCCGATATTGATCGGCTGGAAGATGCACTTGCTGAAAATGACTGGAATACAGTAGGCAAGCAAGCTCATAAACTGAAACCTGCTATTGACTATATGGGCATTAAAGCATTGAAAAATGTGATCAGGAAAATGGAGGCTATTCCCGATGATATTAATGAATATAATCGCAATGCCAAAATTCTTAAAGAAACAATGGCCCAGGTTTTTGAGCAGTTCAGGAAAGATTTTCCAGGGCTATAATTAGTTAGTGTATTCCCCTTGCATCCAATGCCTGTTGGTATAGGTGCGCGTTCTTTATTTGCTCAGGGTAAGTGGAGGCAAAATTATGGTAGCCACTAAAATCTTCTTTTGCACAGAAGTACAGGTAGCTGGTATGCGGTGCGTTGAGCACAGCTTCTATACTGCTTATTGATGGCGTACATATAGGCCCCGGCGGCAGCCCGGCATACATATAGGTGTTATAAGGCGATACGGTTTGCAGATGAGCCCCGGTAATGCGGCGCAGGCTAAAATCGCCCACTGCAAATTTCACGGTAGGGTCGGCTTGGAGTTTCATGTCCTTGGCCAATCTGTTCAGGTAAACACTGGCTATATTAGGCTTCTCATCATTTTTGTTCGATTCCTCATCTACAATAGATGCGACTATTACAGCTTGTGCTGGTTGCAGGTGATGTGCCATTGCTTCCTGTATGCGTGCGGGTGTCCAGAAATGCACATAATTCTTTTCTATTTTTCTGAAGGCTTTATCTGCAGTGGTATTCCAGAAAAAATCGTAGGTATCCGGCATTACAGCACACATGGCAGTGTTAGTGTCTAGTCCGTATTGTGCAAGATATACAGGGTCGCTAAACATTTGTCGTAAAACAGTTGAGTCAGCTTCAAGACTGTTGCCCAGCAGGGTTATAAAGTCTTGCTTTGTGCGGAGTTTATTGATGACCAGGCGCACTGGTTCCTGGTGACCACCACGCAGCATGCCTACCAGTGCGTAGTTGCTCATGCCGTGTTTTATATGGTACTTGCCTGCGTGTACACGATTGGGGTAGTCTGCCCGTTCTGCCACCAGGTCAAAGCTGTTTATATTTCTTACAAAGCCACCCTGTTCCAGCGTTTCTTTTACGGTTTC
>JABDEZ010000113.1 GCA_013286835.1 Bacteroidota bacterium | reverse complement strand
AAAGGTCGCCTGGTTCGAACAAGTACCAGGGTTCTTTGACGAGCCGATGAAGGCCTTAAGAAGGGATGTGCTCGCTGTCCTGGATTCACAGACTGAATATCGTTATGAAATAAAGGTTCTGAACGCATTAGATTATGGTGCCTACCAGTCAAGAGACAGAGTAACTATAATCATGGTTCGAAAGGATGTTGGACTTCCGGGTTTCCCTGAGCCTCAACCTGTCTATTTAAGCAAGTGTTCTTTAAGGTCTGTTCTGCCTCATATCCATGCTTTCAAATACGATAAAAATCAGTCTGCGAAAACAGCACACGATAACTACATCAATACCATGACCGCATCCGGCGATGGACTGAAAGTATTCGATGGCATAGAGTGGCGGCCGATAAATGTTCAGGAACGTATAATCTTATCCCATCTAGAAGGATATGATTTGAGCATTTTCAGTGAGGCAGACCAGGTAATGCTGATGGGAAACATGGTTCAGATACCTTTTGCAGAAGCGATTACCACTTACATAAGGGAGCATATATTAAAATTTTAGGTGTTGGTTCATAGGAGTCAATATTGACACCACTAACAATTTGAAAAGAGCTGGCAATATATTTAAAAGGTGCACTTCACAATATAATTATACTTCTACCGATTATATGTGAAGTGCACCTTTTTATCTCATCATAAAAGTCTTCATTACTTCTCTCCTCCTTGCAACTATTTAAAATTAAAACCAATGGAGAAGAAACATACACCGCAACATATCAAAGACCTAATGATTCAATTAGAGATAGACCATTTGCTTGATGACGACGATGAACGTCCAGAGCCTCTTGATCCATATGATCTTGCAGGACCTAGCATCAATTTGGAGGAAGACACCAGGTTCATCAATGGCGTCAAAAAGATGCCAGATGCGTATAAGAAAGAAAAGCCTGCTTATAAACCAACAAAACCTGCTTATAAAGAACTGAAACCTGCAGACAAACCAATGCCGCCAGCAACACATCCTCCTTTGAAAGTGCCAAAGAAAACAAAAGACAGCATCAACGAATCTTATCTACTTGAGATCATGACCGATAAGAATGGAAGCATAACTCTTGGCCCGATCATGACGGCAACTGCACCTTATTGGATCTGTGAAAGTGATGATGGGATCATCAAACTGGATGTGGCTTCAATAAGACAGAAAATACGTCGTGGTCAGTTCGTCACAAAACTGCTCGATATTCCTGGTGGCTCCACGCTGATGGCTGAATTGAAATATGACATGCCACAGTTGCTCATGGAACAATAGACTGGTTGTAAGTTTTGAAAATGTCCTCCGGCTTTTACTGGAGGATTTTTTATTTATAGTGGTTGCCACATACAATTACATTGATGGTACGAACATGCCGTCTTCTAAATTGCTACAATTATTTTCAGGTACGAGTACACCGTCAAATGGTATACTGATATAGTGAGACTGATAGTTATTACTTCATTTACAAATAGAGATATGAATCTGTAGAATTAGAACAATGGTCAATACTTATGTAATCATACTGCATTATTGATTTACAGTTATTAACATTCATTTTCAATTCCTGCCTTTTCGTGAAACACTGCTTCGATTGTCTCCATTTATTGCCATATATACAATTACACTAGAGTTGCTTTATTGTTTGGTGATGAGCTTCTAATCGCCATTATTGTTAGGTATTTATCAGTTATGCAACTTGAATTATCGGCTATTTTTGACTTTATAAGATTTGCATTTCAATTCCCATCTGAATAAACTATAGGTACGAACACACCGTCCTTATTTCTGTTATTTTATTTTGGTACGAACATGCCGTCCTCGTTTCTACTTGATTCTATAATAGGTACGGATACGCCCTCAAATGGTATATAGTAAGTCTCAGATTGTAATTATGATAACTGGTATCCAAATTCTTGATTTCGATATCCTAATCATGTATATACAAAGAAATCTATCATTTCTATCATGGTGATGATCTGTATAAATTTTTCATAAATCCATTTCCAAGGAAGCCTTTTCGCAAATCTTCTCATTATTGACCAATAAAACGAGCGTGCTTATATCTATATTCAATTGGGTTTATGGCTTGCCTGTGGACTCCTGATGAACCTGTTTGCTTGCTATTACTAATTCTATGTAACAGTCACTATTTACATTGATCTTACTTAGTTATTCTTAAAAAAAAATGACGCAGCGTCACACAAGCGGCGAAACGTCATACTACTTCTAAATATCCCCATCTGATAAACCGGCTCACATGCAGTCTTGATTGCTCACTGAGTCGACTGATTGTTTGAATCTAACAGACCAGCCAGTAAGAATAAGATAACAATAACAGCTAATCCTATTTGCTTGTTTCTTTTACTTATCAGATCGGTTTTATACAGACCATAGATCAGCACAGGCCAGATAAAGGCTGATAACATCAATTTTGTAGAGTCGTTATACCATTTGACTGTTGATGTTTTCATTTGACCGGTTGGTCCTCCTGTGGTTTGTTGCCACCATTCAGGTACTTTCTCTTCCATAAATATTCTATTAATGATTATTGAATAAGAATTGGGATTAACTATTCTTCAATGTTCGATACTGTATTTTGTATAGGAGAAGGCGCCAATGGTTTGGGTGCTTTGCAGTTTGCCTTTCGCTGGTTTTTTAAGTACAATAGTATTGCTACTCCAATTATAGTTAGTACGATAAATACATTTCTAAAACCATCTTTATCAAGACTAAAAGATATGCTTATCGTTGTACCAATAATAAGAAATGGGAGCGCTCCAATACTCATATCAATGGCACTTAAACGATTGAGTATTTTATTCTGCATAGCTAGTAAATCTTGATCGTTATCATAGACTGTTAATGCATAGTTGATTACAGGTAAAGCCTTTCGATACTTTCCAGCCGTGAACAATCTTGTTCCCTCGCTTTTAGCATAATGGAAAGGATGACCAGGATCGGCCAGTTCAACCATTTTTTGTTGAATGTACTTGCTGCGATTGTTCTGTACTGTTGTATCATGATAGGCTTTTTGTTCTGCTATTCTTTGCGCTTCAGTCTTTAATGTTTCCACTACCCATTTTTCATTCTTTGATACCAGAGCAATAAGCTCTTGCTTTTTATCACCTTCAATAATGAAACTGTCTACCTTTAGCTTTATTTGCTCCACTGTTTTTGCGACCTTATTGTAGAAAGCCGTCATTTCGTCACCAGTGCTCTTTGCATTAAGATATCTGTCGTAGCTAAATGCTGTTATACTTGCTGAAGCTATCGAACTCATGACCCTGTTCTTATGGGCAGAATTTAAAGTCACCATGCCACCGACTGCCGTTGACACCGCAGCTAAATTTCTTTTGAACACTGCAGCTCTGCTTGCAAAAACCGCCTCAACATATAATTGATAAAGATGGGTAAGTGCTTCCATCGTGGTTTGCAACACGACCAATTCTATATCTTCAACTTTTTCGGGTCCAACGGATTTGGCCTTTTCGAAACAGAAAAACACTTCTTCAACTGTAGTTCCTTCTAAAATGAGCCCAAGCCTCGCCAGTCCGATGCCACACCATGCTTCACTTGTCTGCGTCTTGGTCAATAAAGCTGTGAACATATCGCCAGCCTCTTGAAACCGTTTTCCTTTTAGCGCAAGTGTTGCGAGGTCATATTCAACTTCAGATATTTCGGGTGTATTTCGGTCGTCAATGTTCATTGCTATGTTTTTTTAGTTTGGTAAGTCACTATTTTGGTAAGCTTCGGTATTTGTTATTAAATTCTTTGTTTTGCTAAAGTAAACAAATACTGACAAATATGTCATTGTTGTGTTTGCGATCTATTTGGACTTTGTGCATGAATGGCACAGGTTAGAGATGAAATACTCTTACAGAAGATCGCACTTAAGCTCAAAGCGCTTAGGGAAAAGAAAGGTTTATCCCAGGAACAGCTTTATAATGAGACTGATGTTCATATCGCAAGGATAGAAACTGCGAAAAATAATATCCGTATAAGTACTTTATCCAAGCTTTGTGATTACTTCGATATCAGCCTGAGTGAATTTTTCAAGAAGTTGTAACGTAGGAATGTAAAAGAACTACATCATGTGGATCATTTGATCTTTTTCAACAGCTCACTTCTTCAGTCTTCCAACCGATCCATTTTCCTGTCTTCTGATCAAGCCCTCGATTCCCCATCTGCATCTTTGCCATCTCAACACAATCAATTCGTCCGTTGATGATATCAATCAGTATGTCTTTATTGGTCTGATTAAATATGAATAGAGGATTGTCTTCGTCAGGTATCAATCCAAGACTTGCTGCTGCTTTATACTGATTCAATTCTTCTGTAGTTAGTTTCATAGCTGTAGTTGATTAATGTTCAGATGGTAAAAGAATACAATCAAGCTCAAGCCATACTGTTGCCTCATCTGCTGCAAAGTCAGTAAATGGAATTTGCTGCTTTACCAAAACCTTATCGTTACCATCTGTGCATGTGACTGTGGCTTTATACTCTCCATGTTTTACAAGTCGCCATACCTGGAACTCATGACCTTTTAATTTCTTCTGATAAGAAACAACAATATCCAGGAACCAATAACATTGAAATTTATCGGCCAATGCCTTAGCACCATCTGTGATGACCAAGCCCATTGTGTATTTGTGATAGCCATCAGTGGAAGTGTGATATTGTAATTCATCATTTGCGTTCATATACTCTATCTTTTGTTTGATAAAGCGAGTATAGTAGGAAAAAGGATACACTACCCTACTCTTAATGCTAATGTTGCGCTAACGTGGCATTCCAGCGGTTTTGTACTTCTATATTTATCGAAACAATTCGGCAATGAGTGGAGACAATAATCAGGTTCTTTCCGAAGAGCTTCTAAATACGATCAGATATTTAATTCAGGATAAAGACCTCTCAAGAATGAGCAGGAATTTGAGACTTATATTCTTTGATTACCTGAGATTCCAAAATGCAGGTTTGGATGTTGAATTTGATGCAATACTCAACGATATAGAATCAATAATAGACTTGTTGGAAGTTATTGAAGATGAAAGTAAAAGCTGGCGAGAAAAGTTGAAGTGAGGTCAGCAGAGCGTTACGCTGTATTTTCTTTGCATGCTGCATTCCCACCATTTCTTGGGCATGATTTCTTGGGAGAAGGTTTTAGCTCTGTAATCACAAAACCCCTGATAAGAAATTTTCTTTTAGAGCTCTTTGTTCATTAGTGTCTTATACTTCTTTTCCTTAACCTACCATCTTTTCCCTAACCCTATCCCTGCAAATAAAGAAGCCTGATACGGATAAGCTTTCTGATCAGCCATGATAGGAAGGTCCTTTGCATAGAAAGCTGCATTGATACCTAATGTGACAACCTGTATAAAGCTCTTGTTCTTTCCAGGTTGTATAACAACGCAACTTTCAATGTAAGCACCGGGTACATAATCAATTTCATCCAGACCTTTGCTCCATGCTGATGCGCTCAAGATAGAACCACTATTGAGAAATTTCTCGCTGTTAGATTCACTGTATTTCTGTTGTTCCAGGTAGGTTACATTATTAGCATCGGTATATACCAGTTTCAGGTAATAGGGTTTGAGCATCGCCAAACTAAAGCCTCCATTGTACCTCAAGCTCACTGAAATATCACCATCCAGCAAACCTGGCAATAGTATCTTTTCCTTACCCCAGCCCAATTGCAATGCATACAGGTTATTGATCTTACCAAATATAAAAGGGCCGTTATTGCCTAACTGCGGATTGGCATTGTTTGTTCCCGTTATCTTGATCTGCTTGTCGTGTTTTATCTCTGAAAAGCTGAACTGCCATAATGTATTTGTTTTCTTATCCTGCTTGGTCAGGTATTGCACTGCCCCACTCCAGCCATTGCTGTTTACTTTTCCTCCAAGTAGCAGTTCATGAGTATAGTTATTATCCATTCCCCATTCCTGCAATTGCTTCTTGTAATCCTTTAGTTTCTTTTTACTGTCACTTATGCCCTTACCTGCTTTTTTTGTAACTGCACCTGTACCCCATACACTACCTTGTGCATGTAAGCCAACTATTCCGAGAAATAATAAACAGCAGGTAAACAAACAGAAAATATATGTGGTTTGACGTAGTGGCATAATCAAAAATCAACCTGCAAAAAGTGGTAATTAGGCTGTAAAATAATACTTTTATGCAAGCCTGTATTAATCCGCCTCAAGAGCCTAATAATTTTCATGTCCACTAAGAGCACTGCACTGCTAATAAAGTTTAAGTGGTTGTTTGTATTACTTCTAATAGTGGAAAGTTTGCAGGGTCATGCCCAGGATGAACCACGTTATAACCGCATACAATATCACAAATACAACTGGAGAGCATACCATACCAAAACATTTCATATTTACTTCCCTGCTGGCAATGACAGCCTTTGTGCCTTTACTGTAAAAGAACTGCCAACAGCTATTGCACTGATAAAAAAAAGACTGGTGGGTGCTAACATTAAGGACATAAGTATCATTATTTATCCTTCAACCGACCAACAGTACGAAACCAACATAGGAGCTTACGAACCACAGCAATATACCTTACCTACATTCGTATCTAAGGGTGGCAGGATAGTGTTGGCATACAATGGCAGTTATGATGATCTGAAACAGCAGTTGTACAACGCCCTTGCACGGCAGGTGTGGGAAACACAGCTGCAGGATGATAACCTGGAAGCACAGGCCAAGGGAACTACAAAGCCTACCCGTAAGTCTTCAAAAAATGATATACCTGACTGGTACAAAGAAGGTGCTATCCGTTATCTTGGCAACGGCTGGGCAATAGCAGATGAGGATATGCTGCGTACCAGCTTTGTACAGAACCATTTTACCGGTTATCAACAAATGCTAGCCTACGAACCTAAACTTGCAGGGCTTGCTTTCTGTTACTTCCTTACTGAGCGGTACATGCCCACTACAATAGCACAAACATTCACCCAGTTTAAAAAGAAAAAGTCTCTGACCAGGGTGATACGACTGGTGACCAAAAGAACGCTGGACACATTGTATAGCCAATGTTTCAACTATTATTCATTGCGATTTAAAACAGATACTTCTGTTAAACCAGCTACAGAAGTATCCAAATTTACCATTCCTCATCGTAAAGGCATAGTTCGCAATATTTTGATCAGTCCTGCCCAGGACCAGGTAGCTTATGTTGACTATTACAAC
>JABDEZ010000112.1 GCA_013286835.1 Bacteroidota bacterium | reverse complement strand
TCTCAGGCACTTGTTCCCCTATTATTTTCCTGCGGTGTGTTATTCCCCAATCTGTAAGATTGGTAATGATTGTTTGCAGCGTATTGCCGTGTTCCGTAAGCTCATACTGAACCCGTTATAGGTTATGTATCTAATACGGTCCGTTTTACCAACTGTTTATTTCCAATTCCATTAAGTCTTAGCTCAACATTCTGTTAGAAATTCCTTCTAAATATCGGAAAGCCTCCTTTTGCCGTTATTTAGAACAGATGATACTTTCCATTTGCAGATCATTGTCTAGTTTCGATTTTACACCATAGACATAATGATCGGTCTCCTTGGGTACTAGGGCTATTTCATATTGTAAATTCCATTCTTTGATGCTTTCTAAAATCGGCAAGAATGCTAAGCCTTTTTCAGACAGCTTATATTCTACCCTTGGTGGTAATTCCTTATAGGCCAATCTTTCCAATAGTCCGTCTTCTTCCAACTCTTTTAACTGTTCGGCTAGTACTTTCCTTGAAATGTGTGGTATTATGGCATCTAACTGACCGAAACGAATGGTACGGGTGCCAACTACATTTATAATTATCGGCTTCCATTTATTAGCAATAGTTCCAATAGCTCTGGTAAATGGGCAATTTGAATTGCAAAATCTGTCGTCTCTCATGTTCTTGAAATTTGTAGTTACCCAAAAGTAACCAGAATATACTGCAATGGTTACAAAGATAAACTATTGATGGTAACTTTGAGAAACAAATTAAAGAAAAACTAAAAAATGAGTAAACTGAAAAACAAAGTTGCTGTTATAACAGGTGGGAATAGTGGCATTGGGTTTGGTATTGCCGAAGCATTTAAAAACGAAGGCGCTGTCGGTGCTATTGTTGGCAGAAATCAGGAAACTTTAAATAGCGCTGTGGCTCAACTTGGCGATAATTTTATAGCCATAAATGCCGATGTAACCAACCTTGCCGACCTGGAAAGAGTGTTTAAAGAAACAGCTGAAAAATTCGGTAAAATAGACCTGATTGTAGCCAATGCGGGTGGTGGAGCTGTGGGAACTGTGGCAACTCTTGGCGAAGCCGACTTTGACAAGACAATAGATCTGAACCTGAAAAGTGTTTACTTCACTGTTAATAAAGGACTGCCCTATATGAATGATGGTGGCTCTATTATTTTGATAGGGTCAAATGCAGCACATCGGGCATATCCCAATTTTACGCTTTATGGCGCTGCAAAAGCAGCTGTGATCCATTTTGCAAAAGGATTTTCAAGCGATCTTTTAGACAGAAAGATCAGAGTAAATGTTATAACACCAGGTACAACAGATACACCGGCATTCGAAAAGTTTGTTCCCGCAGAACAAATTGAAGCTATAAAAAAACACTTTGCAAGTGAAATGCCGACAGGCAGAATTGGGCAACCAGCTGACATTGGTAAAGCAGCGGTTTTCCTGGCTTCTGATGATTCTTCGTTTATGCTTGGTGCCGAACTCCTTGTTGATGGTGGTATGACTTACTTGTCTAAATAACTAAATAATTTCTAAAATGAGTGATTTAAAAAACAAAGTAGCCAGCTACGCAATCGTCGGCTTCGGCAAGATCGGCCAGGCCCTGGCCAGGGCGTTTGCACGCAACGGCATCGAAGTATCTGTTGCAACCACGCGCAAGCCGGAAAGCTTTGCATCCGATGCGGCTGCGATCGGTCCTGGGATCATTCCCACAACACTAGCCGAAGCCGTCAAAGCTGACGTCGTCTTTTTGGCTGTGCGTTTCGAGTCGCACCCGGATGTTGCTAAGGTGCTGCTCAGCTGGCAGGGCAAGATCATCGTGGATGCGACCAATGCATACGGCGTGCCCCCTGAGAAGCTAGGCGGGCTGCCTTCTGCCAGGCTCGTTGCGCAGGCCTTCACCAGCGGTAAACTGGTTAAGGGCTTCAACCATCTGGGCGCTGCCATTCTTAACCAGGATCCGGCTGTACATGGTGGCAGGAGAGTCGTGTTCCTGGCGAGCGACGATGACGGCGCAGCAGGGGAGATTGGTTCCCTTGCGGAAAAGCTTGGTTTCGCGCCAGTTAAACTTGGCAGCCTTTCGGAAGGTGGACTGCTTGTGCAGGCGCACGGCAATACCTGGGGTAAACTCATCTTTCAGGACTTAATCAAGTTCAACTGACGAATTATAATTCAAATCTTTAATAATAGAAACAATGAACAAATTAAAAAATAAAGTAGCGATAATAACAGGTGCATCAAAAGGAATAGGTGCATCTATTGCCAAACACTTTGCCGCAGAAGGCGCAAAGGTTATTGTAAATTATGCCTCAAGCAAAGAAGGCGCAGATAAAGTGGTTAAGGAGATAACCGACAACGGAGGCACTGCCATTGCAGTACAGGCCGATGTATCGAACGAAGCCGATGTAACCAGGCTGTTTGAAGAAACAAAGAAGGCTTTCGGCTCGTTGGATGTTTTGGTAAATAACGCGGTCTTTCAGCAATACCTACCTGTTGAACAGGCAACTGTAGCAGCTTTTCATCAGCATTTCAACGTAAATGTTTTGGGGCCTATACTTACCATCCAGGCATCTTTGAAACTGTTTGGTGATAAGGGTGGTAATATCATCAATATCAGTTCGGGTGCAAGCAAAATGCCGATGGCGGGAGTCTCGTTATATTCTGCAACTAAAGCAGCAATAGATGCTATAACCATTTCTTTGTCGAAAGAGCTGGGTGCAAAAAACATTCGTGTCAATTCTATTTTGCCGGGCGCTACGGAAACAGAAGGTGCACACACTGCGGGCGTAACTACTGGCAGTGAGGCTGAAAAAATGTTTGTTGCCAATACACCGCTTGGCCGCAGAGGCCAGCCCGAAGATATTGCGAAAGCTGCCGTATTTCTTGCTTCCGATGATGCAGCGTGGATAACGGGAGAGGCAATTTCCGTTTCGGGTGGTATGTATGGTTTTTAAAATGATAAACTCAAAAAATGAAACAATAGGAAGGGTAGATCTTCTAAATAATCGTTAAAGGGCCGGAGCATTTGCTTCGGCTTTGTAATTCCTGGAGTTCACTAAGCCGAGCAGGGGTAGGTTTGCTTAAGGGGCTTTTGATAAAAAAGTTCACCGTTTCTATTGCCGAGTAAATCTCCAAAGGGATCTATACCATTTTCTATTGCAAACCTAAATAGGCCCACGCGGTTATGAATGCCTAATTTTTTAAACATGCTGTCACGATGTCCCTTAGTGCTGGCAACCGTGATATGTAATTTACATGCAATTTCTTCGTATGTAAGATCCATACAACAATATTTGAGTACTCGCATCTCGGCAGCGGTAAGATTAGGCAGCTTTATTTGCTTTTTTTGTATTGCGCCCCAATATTGGCTACTAACCAACTCTGAAAAGTACACCCCGTTGTTATGCACGGCAATAATAGCTTCTGACAGCTTTTGGCAGGAAATATTTTTTTTAAGATAAGCACAAGCTCCCGCTATGAGCATACGTGTAACGATTTGAGCGCTTTCCCATGAAGACAAAACAAAAACCCGCATCTGTGGCCATCGTTTGTATAATTCTTCCATCGTTTCCAAGCCACCCAAACCAGGCATGAAGACATCAATAATACATACGTCCGGTAGGTTATCCAAACTTTCTAATAGGCTGATTAGTTCTTCACCATTTTGCGCTTTTGCAATAACATCAAAGCCCTCATTAACAAGAAGCATTGCCATTGAGTCTAAAACTAATTGTTCACTATTTGCTATAGCAATAGCAATATTCTGTCTGTCTTTCATAGCGTTGTAAAATTACTATATATGCGCTTTTTTATTTTCATAGTTTAAAGATATTTTTTTAACATTAAAATTTTATCTGGCGAAAACCAGAAGAATAGCTTGTTTTTGACAGTATTTTTTTTTAATGGATTAGCGCAATTTTGGAAATAATCTAAATAATAATAAATCAATAGTGAATAAAACCTAAAAAAAATAAAATCAGTTATTCAAGATGCAATTGTCAAGCAAGCTTAAAACATTAAGGCAGGCATCCGAAAAGGCCTTTTTACTAGAGTAGGAGCAATAATTAAATCTAAATAATATGAAAAGGAAAATCTTTACGATTGGAGCAAGCATGATGTTTGTTCTTTTCAGCGGGCAGGCCGGCGCCCAATGCATGCAAAATGTTACCTTCCAGCCCACGGCCGGGTCAGGGGATGATGTGATGATAGTAAGCAGCGACGGGTGTATACCTTCTGGTGGTACTGCCCCAGATGAGAACGTCAATTTTTATGGTGCGCATGACCTTCAAATGTCTGAATGGACCATTCACGCTTTGGGTTGCAACGACCTGCACATCAAAACATTAATACGTTTCGACCAGATGGTCACACTACCACCGGATGCTATAATTACCCATGCCAGTTTGTTGCTTAACGGTATCCCAACCAGTTTGCAGAATACAACAGGCAATAGCTGGTACCCGGGCACGCCCTATTCTGATAATGCAGGTACCGTAAATATTGTAGATGGTGGCGCTGCAAATAACTGGGTCAATAATTTAGTAACATGGAGTACTGCTCCTGCCATAGACGCTACTCCTACATCGCCCATACCTGTTACAACAACTGAGTGGAATAACCCTTTTAACATAGATGTAACATCCATCACACAGCAGATATACACCAATATGAATACACTAGGCTTGAACAATAATGGCTATTTACTGTCTCTGAATTTACATACCTATTACCGCAATACCATGTGGGCAAGCAGTTTTAATCCTTATAATCCGGGTCCTGCATTGAATATAGAATACTACGTCTGTAACGCCAATTTTGACTATTGCAGCAGCACGCAAAACCCCAATACCTACAATTTTACTGCAACCAACCCAACTTCCTGTTATAACTACGTTTGGCAATATGGTGACGGATCGCCAAATGGTTCTGGAACAACTTCAACACACACCTATACAGCTCCGGGCACATATACCGCGTGCCTGCTACTGATAGATAGCACTGGTGTTGTGAAGTGCCAGGAATGTGTTACTTTCTGCGTCAGCCAGAAAGCTCCTGCTGCCCGTCAAACCACCAATAATACCACTAGCCGTGCGGTTTCTAAAATTCCACAACAGGTTCCAGTATTGTCTATGGATAATTCCATTAATATTAAGAGCGTGTCTCCAAATCCTGCACAAACCCAGGTAGATGTGAACATGATAATATTAAAAGGTGGAAATGTACACTATACCGTATATGACATGCAAGGAAAGGTAATGGCAAAAGGAGATAAGATTGTGACCCAAGGTGCTCAAAAGTTTTCTATTGATGTAAATAAGTTTAACCCTGGCAATTATTTGCTGGTGTTACAGGATGCTAATTTAACAACTGCAACAAGCAAGTTCACAAAAGAATAAAATAACTCTTAGTTTGTCCTCAGTAAAAGGGTTATCTCAAAAAGTTTGAGATAGCCCTTTTTGAATTTTTACCAGTCGTATGTCTTAAAATGTCCGTTTTTGAGGGTTGGGAGACATTTTTAATTTGTGGTGAAATGCTTTGTGGGTAAGGGTTATAGTGTGAAATGTTGGTTTTGTTGGATCTTATATTTTGTGTCTTTGCGAGGAACGAAGCAACCTTAAGTTATGCCAGGTATGCGAGGCGACAGATGCAAGGTAAGGTGGCGGGAGATAGGTGCAAAAAGAAGATATGCACCGTTCCACGGATTGGAATGTTTCACGGGCGTTGCAAACGTTGATCCACGTTATAAACGAGTACGAGCTAGGCAAGCGAGAAAAGCAAAGATGGCAATCTGAGATTGCACGCCGGTTACGATTTAATCTGAAGACTAAGCCAAAGCAGAGCCGCCGCTGTATTTTCCCGCATAGCTATGAGCCGAAAGCGTCAACAGAGTAAGCAATGCCAATGCTCTTTTTTCATAACATTATTCTTTTATGACTTGGATTGTTTTTCCCTTACCGAAGGCAGTAACCACATCTATATTATAAGTACCCACAGGGTACTTGCTGATGTTAATAGATATTTTAGCTGATACACCGAAATCATGTGTTCCTATCCATACAGATTTTCCCAGTACATCGGTAATAATTATGCTTGCGGCTTCTTTAAAACCATACGCGCTCAAAGTAAATAGGCCACTAACAGTTGGGTTTGGGTATGCGCTAATATATATATATCCCAATGCAACAATTGGAATACCTGTATTATTTTCACTCTGATACCGTGCCAGCAGAGCAAAAGATATTCCGGACGAATTTTGCAGTGAGCCTGCAATAACTATCTTGCCGTTGCTCTGTATTTGCACAGCGTCCACCAAGTTTTCATATTCTACTTGATTATGGACTATTCCATATCTCCCGAAGGAAGTATCCGCCATTCCGTTTGCTGTGTACCGCACAATGGCTTGCTGATATACACTGCCGCCAAAGCTCCTTCCCGCCAAAACTATTTTGCCGTCAGGCTCTAAGGCTATACTCGTAGCAACATCAATTTTGGCAGAGTCTATATCAGTTGTGACAGAACCATTTATTCCAAACGTACTATCTACGCTTCCGTTTGTGTTATACCTCACAAGCGCAAAATCAGCCCCCGTGCTTGGTAATGAAGATGTTCCCGCAGCTAGTATTTTGCCATCAGGCAATAGCTGCATTGCTTCAATTTCATCAAGATCTCCATTTAAGTTTGTTCGGACCATATGTGGTATCAAGTGTGCCGTCAGTGTTATACCGCAGTAACAGATATTGGTAATTGCCACCATTGTCTGCGCTGCCACCAATAACAATTTTCCCGTCAGCCTGCAACACCATCGCATTGCCAAAAATGCCGGTTGTGTTTGGAATGTGGGCTATGACCAAACCTGTTCCGCAGTTACAGAAAGAGCTATCTAAACTGCCGTCAGTGTTGTATCTCACCATGCCAATTCCACTGCTGCCAACCGTGCCGCTGGCTATTATTTTGCCGTTTGGCTGTATGGCAAGTCCGGTAATGTTGTCTTGGCCGTAATAAAAATCAGTAACGACGATGCCGGTCTTATTAAACGTAGTATCTAAAGAACCGTCTGGCATCAGGCGAAGGGTTAAGAAGTCGGCGGCAGTACCGTTGGGATGACTGCTTGATGATGCGGTATCGTAACCGGCTCCCGCAATAATTATCTTCCCGTCAGCTTGGAGGGAAATACATTTGGCGTATGAAGGCGCGCGTATTGCGACCTTGATGTTATCAACACCGTTCACTCCAAATGAAGGATCAAGG
>JABDEZ010000111.1 GCA_013286835.1 Bacteroidota bacterium | reverse complement strand
AAGAGCCTGCGCTTTTTTTCTGATATTCGTTCTGATAATATGCGGCATTGTATGAAAATGTTTTGTAGCTGAACACATATTGCACTACAGCGCTGATATCGCGGGTATGAATATCTGGTCGAAGGATATATCCTGTTGTGTTTGAACTTAGCGTTGATGGATTTGATAGATAATAACCTTTATAAAATTGCCCATACAGGTCTATTATGAAACGCTGCAGATATAAATGGGTTTGCAGGTCGAGCGTTTGTGTGGAACCGTATTTATTGCGGTTCTTGCTTAAAAATGGCACATAAAATCCAAGGTTCACACTCAGGTATTTATAGTTGAACCCTAGCCCCAGGTTGTTGTGGTTGTTGGGTTTGTAAGTAACCTTATTGCCATTGTCCAGGAACTGGTAGCTGTTAAATTTTGTTGACTCGTAAGCACGCAGCACTATGTAGTGGTGGTAATAGTCCTTAATATAAGCAGTATCGGGAGCATTATGCTTTACAGTAAGCACAGGTACCTGGGCAAATACCTGTGTTGTAACAAAAAGCAGAATTGGGACAATAATATATCGCACACTTATTGAGTATAAAAAATTAGTCCAACAGAGCTATTAACTCAAATAACAATGAGCGCTTAAATGCTGCTAAGGTTCAAGACATCCCTTCACATACCCGTCAATGATCCTCGTTGCACCTATATTCTGTTGCATAAAACTCCTTAGTTCTTTGTGTACCTGGTGGCGATATGGAATGTCAAGGACGAATTTATTGATCACTTTTGCACATTCATCCACATCATTTACAGGGAAGGCATATTGCATAGAGACCAGTTTTACAGCCTCAACAAATTTTTCGTAAACAGGTCCGAAAACAATGGGCAACCCAAACACTGCGGGTTCCAATATGTTATGAATGCCACCTTTTTGGAAACCACCGCCCACATAGGCTAAATTGCCATAAGAATACAGACTACTGAGCATACCAATATTGTCTATGATCAATACTTTTTTTAAGTAGTTAGCATCGTCGTGTTGCAGGTTGGAATAGCGGCAGCACATAGTACCAAACCGTTCCTGTATATTTTTTAAGTGCGCCTCGTCTATCTCATGGGGTGCTATAATCAGTTTCCAACTTTCGGGTAGGCATGGCAGGCATTCAAAAAGCAATTCTTCATCTCCGGGCCATGTACTACCAGCAACGAGCACATCAGTATCTCCTTTAAATTTTTCAATAGCCGGAATAACCTTCAGGTTTTCTGCAATAGCAGATACACGATCGTAACGGGTATCGCCAGCTACTATTATATTTTCAGTTAGTCCAATTTTCTGCAAGAGGTTCTTAGATTTCCAATCCTGTACAAAAATATAAGTGAAGCAGCCCAGCATGCGCCTGAACAAACCGCCGTACCATTTGAAGAAGGATTGTTCCTCGCGAAAGGCTGCTGATACGAGAAGGGCAGGGATGTTTTTTTTCTTTAACTGATCAAGATAATAGTACCAGAATTCATATTTTACAAAAAGAGCCAGCGAAGGCTGGATCGCAGCAATAAATTTTTTCGCATTGCTGCTACCGTCCATAGGCAGGTAATAAATATAGTCTGCGCCTTTGTACCCTTTACATGCGTCGTAACCCGAGGACGAGAAGAAAGTAAGTACTATTTTGTATAGTGGATATTGCTTTTTTATTTGTTCAATAAGCGGTCTCCCTTGCTCAAACTCACCCAGTGATGAGCAATGTATCCAAATTCTTTTTTCATTTGGTTTAAGCGCCTGCAATTGTCTTTGCCAGTTCTGCCTGCCAGTTACCCACTTGCGGGCTTTGGTATTGAACAGGCCATAGGCCTTAATGGCAGTTACATACAGTAGCAGGAAAAGATTGTATAATAACAACGGCATGGATGCAAAAGTAATTGAAATGGAAGATGGTAAGTGTATTGCTTTTTTGAAGCAGGCAGACAACTATAAATTTTATTTAAGAGTTTATTAAGATTAACCACTAGAAGTAAAAAAGTTATTGCACTACTTTTGCATCGGAATTACATATCTAAAATGTTATTAAAGAATAAAAAGCCATCAAAATTAGAGCGGGCATTTTGGATGTACCTGGCTGTATTTTTTGTTACTTTTTGTTCTTGCCCGGTTAAACGGCTCATACGTATAGAAATGGGATTATCTGTGCCCCCACTGTGTGTACCGGTATCTTCTACGGGCGATCATGATGCCAATAACATTAAAGATTGTAACATTACCAAGCACGAGTTCAATCAAAAAATAGTACTTGCTGCACCGCAGCAAATCCCTGATTTTTCTTTATATCCTTTAGCCCCATTCAATTCTTATTTTTCGGTAGCTACCGATCTGAATATAAAGTCTGGGGAACTAACCCGTTATAACACGCGCCAGGATGCACTTCGCGATATCCCCATATTGTACCTCAAGCAAGGCCGTATACAAGTCTGATATTTTCACTTCTCTTATTTAAATGCTCATACATCAGCGTAGCTGTGTGTATATGGCAGTGTACAGTTTCTAATGGCCGTCAAGGTCACTTATCTGAAGTTTAATAAATAATTAGTTCTATGTGGATCGTTAGATTAGCACTAAGAAGGCCTTACACCGTGGGTGTGATGGCTTTTCTCATCCTCATCATGGGCATCATGTCTATAAAGTCCATGTTTGTAGATATATTCCCGGTTATAGACATACCCGTTGTTACTATGATTTGGAGCTACCCCGGTTTATCGGCGGTAGAAATGGAAAAGAAAGTAGTTCTGTTGAGTGAACGCGGTACTTCATCATCAGTAAATGGGGTGGAGCATATTGAGTCTTCTTCGCAGCCCGGTATAGGTATATTACGGGTGTACTTTGAAAAGGGTACAGATATAGGATCTTCTATAGCCCAGATGGCGGCAACTGCAAATACATCTTTAAAGTCGATGCCTCCGGGTATAGGCCCCCCCGTTATATTGCAGTTTAATGCTACCAATGTGCCGGTAGCTCAGCTCACCATGTCGAGCAAGACCATGACTGAAGATAAGATATATGACTATGGTATCAACTTCCTGCGTTTGCGTTTGTTCACCATTCCCGGGTTGGCAACACCGGCGCCATTTGGTGGAAAGACCAGGCAGATCATTATAGATGCAGATCCTAAAGCGCTGCAGGCAAAGGGGTTATCGACTGTAGATGTATTGAATGCTGTGCAGGCATCCAACATCATAATACCTGCAGGAACGGCGCGTATAGGTGAGCGTGAATATAATGTGGCGCTGAACAGCAGCCCCGATGTGGTAAGTGACTTCAATAATATACCTGTGAAAACAGTGGATGGCCAGGTGGTGCGCCTGGGCGAAGTAGCCAAGGTAGCAGATGCCTTTGCCGACCAGATAAATGTGGTACGGGTTGACCGTAAGCGTGCTGCCTACCTGAGTATCCTGAAAAAATCAAGTGCATCTACACTTACAGTAGTGGAGGCGGCTAAAAATATAATACCTGTTGTAAAAGAAACTGCCCCGAAGGATCTTGATCTGAGAATAGATTTTGATCAGTCTGTATTTGTACAGAATTCTATAGAGAGCGTACTGCATGAGGCGTTGATCAGCGCCATACTGGTATCGTTGATGATCATGTTCTTTTTGGGTAGTTGGCGCAGTATGGTTATTGTATGTACCTCTATACCGCTATCTATACTGGTAGCTGTTATTGTGCTGAACCTAACGGGGAATACACTCAACATTATGACGCTGGGTGGGCTTAGCCTGGCTATTGGTATGCTAGTGGATGATGCCACGGTGGAGGTAGAGAATATACATCGAAACCGGGGATTGGGTAAGCCGCTGACGATAGCGATATTGGATGGTGCGCAGGAAATAGCCACGCCCGCATTGATGGCCACATTGGCAATTTGTATCGTGTTCTTCCCGGTAGTATTGCTTACGGGGCCTTCCAAGTACTTGTTCCAGTCGATGGCATTGTCTGTTGTCATTTCTATGATGGCCTCTTACATACTCTCGCGAACCCTGGTGCCTGTACTTGCGCGTATGCTGATGGCCAATGAACACCATGGCCCTGAACCACCAGTGAACGGTAGTAAATTTCAGCTATACAGCCACATGTTCAATACCAAACGCGATATACGTTTTGATAAGTTCAGGGACAGGTATGGCAATATATTAAAAGGCTTATTGCAAAACAGAAAAGTGGTACTCATTTCTGCGCTGGCAGTACTCATCATATCCTTCTTGCTGGTGCGCGTTGTGGGTACAGACTTCTTCCCCACTACAGATACGGGTATGATGAAACTGCATTTCCGTGCACCTGTAGGCAGCCGTATAGAACAAACTGAAAAACTGGTAGATGAAGCTGAAGCCCACATACAGAAGATAATACCTAAGGATGAGCTGGGTACTGTGAACGATATGATAGGAGTACCGGTATCTTACAACCTGGCGTTTGTGCAAACAGATAATACCAGTAGTATGGATGCGGATATACTCATACAGCTGAAAGAAGGGCACAAGCCAACCAGCGACTATATACACAAAATACGTAAGGATCTTGCCGAGAGCTTCCCGGGGTGTACTGTTTACTTCCAGAGTGCAGATATAGTGACGCAGGTACTCAACTTTGGTTTGTCTGCACCTATAGATATACAGATACAAAACAACGATTATGATAGCTCTTACAAGTACGCCAAGATACTGCGTGATGCAGTAGCTACGATACCAGGTGCGGCCGACGTAAGCATAAAACAAGTGCTGGACTACCCGGCCATTAAGTTTAACGTAGATCGTGTACGTGCCAGCCAGCTTGGTGTAACACAGAATGATGTGGCCAGCGCCATGCTAGTTGCATTATCATCTAGCACTACAGTATCGCCGTCATTTTACATCAACCCGGTAAACAATGTAAATTACCAGGTGGCAGTGAAAGTGCCGTATGCACAGCTTAACTCTGTAAGCAGCCTGCTGAACACACCCGTTACCAATGGTAAGGCACTAAGTGCGCAAACCGTGGTGGCGGGGCCTACTGACCTGCCTGCCTCACAAACGCAAACTCTAGGTAACCTGGCCACTGTGGACTTTGAGAACCAGTATGACTTGATAAGCCACTACACCGTACAACGTGTGATAGATATAACTGCCAATGTTGACGGCAGGGATATGGGGGGCGTGGCCGATGATATAGAAAAGAAAATAGCCCATATAGGGCAGTTGCCTGCAGGTATGCACATTTTCCTGCATGGGCAGCCAGAGGTGATGAACAGCACATTTAAAACTCTGGGGCTTGGGCTCATACTGTCAGTGGTGTTAGTGTACTTACTGATGGTTATTTTGTTCCAGTCTTGGATAGATCCTTTCATTATATTGTTTGCAGTACCCGGTGCATTTATAGGCATATTGTGGATGCTGGCCATAACCGGCACAACCATCAACACGGTATCGCTGATGGGGTCGATAGTGGCAGTAGGTATTGCAGTATCTAACTCTATACTGCTGGTGAGCTTTGCAAACGAGGTGCGCATCACTATGGGACTGAATGCAATAGATGCAGCGCTTGAAGCGGGTAAAACACGCTTACGTCCTGTACTTATGACAGCGTTGGCTATGGTGCTGGGTATGATACCTATGTCGCTGGGAACGGGAGCCGGTGGTGAGCAAAATGCACCGCTTGGCCGTGCAGTAATGGGTGGGCTGTTGGTAGCAACTGTAGTTACCCTGTTCATAGTACCAGTAGTGTATAGCCTGCTGAGGAAAAACGGCCCGCAACGTCATAAGATGGATGAACAGTATGAACTGGAAACCAGGCGCAATGCAGACGGAACCCCCTACATGGATGGGCATGATAGTCACGATGGTGTAGCCAATGAGTCAATTATAAACGATTAGTAAAAAATATAAAACAGAATCTATTATGACAGCAAGTACCGAACGCTCGAAAAGAAGGATATGGATAGGGGGTGGCCTTATTGTGGCCATAGCTCTTATAGGCTTCCTTACTATGACGATCAGGCAAAAAAATGCATTGTCTGCTGAAACAGACCGGCGGCAAACTGAAAAGAAAAATGGCCCGGTTGTAAAAGCAATAACTGCAGGTAATACCGCAGACGATAAAGGCAACGTTTATATTGGTGAGGCGAGGCCCTATCAGTCTATAACGCTGTATGCAAAGACCAGCGGGTATATGAATAAGATACTGGTGGATAAAGGGGATAAAGTGCATGAGGGGCAGTTATTAGCCACCATTGTGACACCGGAAATAGACCAGTCTTACGAGGCTGCACTTGCCGACCTGAACAACAAAAGAAAAATAAGTGAAAGAGACCAGAAACTGGTGCTGAAAGAATACATATCTAAAGAAGATGCCGAAGCTACGGCTACGGCTGTGAAGGTTGCTGAAGCACAAGTAAGATCATTAAAGGAGCAGGAGCAGTATAAAAATCTCACTGCGCCATTTGCCGGTACCATAACTGCCAGGTATGCAGATGCAGGAGCATTAGTGCAGAACGCCACTAACTCACAAACCAGCGCGCAGCCGGTAGTAACATTATCGCAGCTGGATAAGATACGCATATACATTTACGTGCCCCAGGGGGATGCCGAAAGCCTGCGTGAGAATTACCCTGTAACAATAACCATGAGTGAACGTCCTGATGTAAAGATCAGTGCATCGATAACCCGTATATCAGGCGAATTGGATGCAAAGACACGCATGGAGCTGGTGGAAATTGATCTGCCAAACAAGGACAACCAGATCATACCAGGCAGTTATGTACAGGTGACACTGCAAGCGCCGAAAACCGATAAGCTCACCCTGCCATCTTCTGCGCTGGTGGTACGGGGCAGCAAATACTTTGTAGCAGTGATAGACAAGGATAGTACCCTGCACTACAGGCCTATTGTAGCCAGCAATAACGATGGCGTGCACATGGCTATAATAAGCGGTGTGGAAATTGGTGATGTGGTAGCCGTGAATGTAGGAGATAACCTGACAGAGGGCGAAAAGGTACGTGTGCAGCAATCGAAATAAGAATGTTCAATCTTTAACTTGATGACGATGAAAAAAGTATTCATTTTTTGCCTGGTATGCTTCCTGTTCATTAACAGTAGCTATAGCCAGGTGAAAATACTAACCCTGCAAGACTGCTTGAATATAGCCTATACACGCTCGACAACAGTACTGAAAGGAAATAATAATGTAGCGCTTTCCGGCACACAAGTGCTTGCTGCATATGGACAGTTTTTGCCCGATCTTGCCGCTGGGGCAGGATATAACTTTGATGGGGGTAATAATTTCTATTCATCTACTGGCCCTACT
>JABDEZ010000110.1 GCA_013286835.1 Bacteroidota bacterium | reverse complement strand
CTTTATAATCCTGTGCATTTTGCTTGGTAACGCCGTTTGATAGCCACTCACTGGCCGATTGTCCTTTGCATAAAGCGGCGGGGAATAGGACTATTATTAGTATCAATAAATGCTTCATGATCTCGTGTCATTTTTATTCTTGGTGTTGTAATTTATTTAAAAATTGTCATTTCATTGCCATCCTAAATATACCATCTCTTAATTATACAATTTCCTTTTCAGTTTATCAGACAGCTTATATATGCTGTGAGATTTTGCTTGCTCGGCAAGCCAATGAACAGGATGATGATATGCAAACAAAAACAATGACATAAAAAAGTTCTTTACCC
The DNA here is from genome assembly GCA_013286835.1 of Bacteroidota bacterium. Taxonomy (GTDB): domain Bacteria; phylum Bacteroidota; class Bacteroidia; order Chitinophagales; family Chitinophagaceae; genus JABDEZ01. The sequence goes on along the minus strand of JABDEZ010000110.1, from coordinate 7,204 downwards.
GGTAAAAATATTACATAGAAAACAAATAACTTCAATTATGGCATACGATGAAAAACTGGCCAATCGCATCCGCGAAAAGATGGATGGCCTTGACAATGTTGAAGAGAAAGCAATGATGGGCGGGCTCACTTTTATGTATAATGGTAAAATGTGTGTAGGTATAATAAAAGACGAACTGATGTGCCGTATAGACCCTGCCCTGCATGATGCAGCCGTGGAAATGCAAGGCTGCCGGACTATGGACTTTACCAACCGCCCCATGAAGGGCTATATTATGATAGATGAGACGGGTATGAAGAGCAAGAAGGATTTTGACTACTTTGTGGACATGGCATTAGATTACAACAAGACGGCAAAGGCATCGAAGAAAAAGAAAAAATGAACAAAACCAGGTTAGAAGCTTTTAGTGATGGAGTACTGGCCATTATCATCACCGTAATGGTACTGGAGATAAAAATACCGCATGGGGCAGACTGGGCAGAACTTAAACCGTTGATACCCACCTTCCTCAGCTACCTGTTAAGCTTCGTATATATTGCTATTTACTGGGGCAACCATCACCATATGTTGCACTCTTTAAAAAGTGTGTCTTCAGGCATCATCTGGGCCAATATGAATCTGTTGTTCTGGTTATCACTCATCCCCTTTTCCACCGGGTGGATGGGTGAAAACAATTTTGCACCCAATACCATACTTGTATATGGCGTTTTACTGTTAGCCAGTGGCGTATCTTTTGTCGTTCTGCAAAAACAGATAGAAAAGCACGTACAGGATATTGATGCCTTAAAAATGGCCTTCGCCAACATGAAGAAGAAGGGTATAATATCTACTATGGTTTATGCAAGCGCTATTCCATTTGCTTACGTGTCGCCCATTATATCTGGCATCCTCTTCCTGGCTATGGCCATCATTTGGCTGATCCCCGACAAGAATATCGAAAAAGCACTTACCGAAAAAAACGACGAACAATAAAGCTGCACTTAATGCATTTTAGCCCCCCTGGCGTAACTACTAGGAGAAAAGCTGAACCCATATTCAGCCACCTTTTTTTGTGCCGATCCTTCAAAGGAAAATAATGATGTACTAGGCTACACCATTAACTATTGGCGCCAGCCTGCTCCCAATAAGCGCTATAGCATTCAGCAATTTTTCATGGCTCAGCCCTGCGTTATCCATCTGGAAGGTAACCCGCGATATACCACCCAGCGCCTCGCTGTGGCGCAGTATCTTGGCTGCTATATCTTCAGGACTGCCCACCAGCAACGCACCCTTAGGGCCCGTTTGCGCATCAAAATGCGAGCGCGTAACTGGTGCCCAACCCCGCTCCTTACCTATTTTTGTAAACGTTTCAGCATAGCCGGGGTAGTACTCATCCGTGGCCTGCTGTGTGGTATCGGCTATATAACCCAGCGAGTGCAGGCCCACCTTCATTTCGTCGGGCGGATGTCCTGCCTTCGTCCACGATTTGCGGTACAGATCTACCAGAGGGGCAAAGCGGTGGGTTTCACCACCAATAATGGCCACCATAAGCGGTAATCCCAGCATACCGGCGCGCACAAACGATTCGGGCGTACCACCCACACCCAGCCATATAGGAAAAGGATCTTGCAGCGGACGTGGGTACACTGCCTGGTTGTGCAAAGCAGGTCTAAACTTACCACTCCAGTTCACTACTTCATTATTGCGTATATTCAGTAACAGATTTAGTTTCTCCTGAAACAGTTCATCATAGTCTTGCAGGTTGTAACCAAACAACGGGAACGCTTCTATAAATGAGCCCCGGCCCACTACCATCTCCGCCCGCCCTTGCGATACCAGGTCCAGCGTGGCAAAGTTCTGGAACACACGCACCGGGTCTGCAGCGCTGAGCACCGTAACCGCACTGGTAAGGCGAATGCGTTTAGTTCGAGCCGCTGCAGCAGCCAGTATAATGGTAGGGGCTGAATCCAGGAACTCCTTGCGGTGGTGCTCCCCTATCCCAAAAATATCAAGACCTGCCTTGTCTGCAGCCTCCATACGCTCCAGCAGTTGGGTTATTGCCAGGCTGCTGTTGGCCGATACACTCATGTCGCTATTCAGTATAGCAGCTGCAAAACTATCTATTCCTATTTCCATATATTATTCCTTTCGATTCCGAAAATTACTGAATTGACAAGACCCATTACCGAATGCAGATATAAGCCCAATCTATTCAAGCCTGATTGGCTTACCATTCCGCTCTCTAACCGTCATTTCGAACGCAGCTTCTTCAGCGTAGTGAGAAATCCGTTTGATCAAAGAACTACAGTCAGTCTATTGAACTTAATTTTAAAATAGACTGGCTACCCACTACTTCGTAAAATAATCCGGCGGAAAAAATTCCTGGCCATATTTCTCGCCCAGGTATTTCAACACTTCAGGTGGCGGGGGCCCCTGTGGCGGCGGAATGGTCTCGCCTGCAGCTATCGGCTTACCAATCTCACGAAACATCTCATCCATACCTGCAGGTGTTACTATGCACAGCAAGTGTGCCTCCTGGTCCGATTCGTTTTTGAAATTATGCACCGCACCACCAAACGGTATATTGATAAATGCGCCCTTGCGTGCAGTATATGTTTGTGTTTCAGAGCGTACCACAACTTCCCCATCCAGCACATAAAAAGACTCCTGCACATCCTTGTGCGCATGCGGACCCGGGCCACTATGTGGCGGCACTTTCATATCTATTATAGCACAGTTGCCGTTTGTTTGCGCACCCGTCAACAGTATGCGGTATGCCCCACCGGCTACAGCCAGCGTCTCCCCTCCATTAGGGTCTATGGTAATTACAGAGTTTGGTCTCATGATGTATGTATTTGTGGTGGGAAGTTAGGAAAATTAATGGCCCGGATAATGAGTTCCGTACCTCCCACAACAAACGCCCATAGTTTTTCGCAACAGTTTCATCCAGAGCATTTTCGTTGATCGCTGCGTGTGCATGATATACATGATACCCGTCTTCATCAGGTAGGCAGGTTCGAGGCAAATCGAAACTGTCGGAAATATTCCGGGTAGTCTATTAAGCGTTTTTAAAAACCTAGGCTAATACCACTTCTTTATTATATTTTCCCTTGTATTCCAGGGGTGACATTCCTGTAAATTTTTTAAAAACTTCTCTAAATGCTTTTTCGTCTGAATAACCTACCTTATCCATAACCTCAAAAATGCTCTCCCTGCCTTTCTCAAGATTACTTTTCGCCACCTCAACTTTTACTCGTTGCAAATATTCTACGGGCGTATTGCCGGTAGCCTTAATGAAACGACGGTCAAAATTCCTCCTGCTTGTTGCCAGTTTTGAGGCAAGTTCTTCAAACGAGAATTTTGAACTTAGGTTTTCTTCAATATAGGTTTGTGCATGCCCTATCAATTCATCACCATGATTTTTTTGTGTTTCAAAGATGAAGAAGGGGGATTGTGAAGTTCTGTCCATATCGATCTGAAATATTTTAGAACAGTAAATTGCTGTCTCTCTGTCAAAATATTTCTCTACTAAAAAAAGTATCAAGTGCAAGAACGAGTAAGCTCCGCCATTGGTATATATCCCCCTGTCTGCAGTTATTAACTTATCTTCCTGGAGGTCGATATTCGGAAAAGTCTGCCTGAATTTATCCGCCAGGTTCCAATGGGTAGAACAGCTCTTTCCTTCAAGTAATCCTGTTGCTGCCAGCAAAAATGCGCCAGAGCACATTGTAGCTATTTCCGCACCGTCTTTATATTGCTCCTTGATCCAGCTGATAAGTAAGGCATTGTCTTTGATCAAGTGCTCATCATATGAAATAGACGGTATGATAATTAGATCTGTTTTCTCAATTTGAGTTATATCTACAGGATGAATAGAAAAAAAGCCGGAATCCAGTTTCACTTCTTTTACAAAGCCTGCAATGCATATTTCCATCTTCGGCCTGTTTCCCATCCTTCGCCAGCGGGCATTAGCCGTGTTTAATATCTCAAACGAACCGGCTATGCTACTCAGGTTTGCTTTGCCTTGAGGCGCTATGATGGTTACTTGCTTCATTGCTTTTTTATGTAAAGGTAGCAAACAACATTGTCCAAATCAACCCAGTACAATGTCCATTTCACAACCATTTTCAAGTAAAACAAGACATTAATTTTGTGATCAACAATTGATAAGAGTGCTATAACGCATTTTTTATTTTAGAATCGTAGTAGAATGAAAAGAGTATTTTTATTATTAATACTTATTTGTTGGGCGGCATCGATCTCCTATAGCCAGCAAACAAACGCTGAAAAAATAAAACAAACAGAAAACCATCAAACAAAACAGTCATGAAAAAAAACGATTTCACATCTACTATCGTCGTAGAGCAAACACCATCAACTGCCTTCAATGCCATTAAAAATTTCCGTGCATGGTGGTCTGAAGAAATTCAAGGTAAAACTGACCAGCTCGATGAAACATTCTTTTATCACTACAAGGATGTGCATTTATGCAAAATCAGGTTAATTGAAATGGTTGCTGATAAGAAGTTAGTGTACCAGGTAATTGAGAACGAATTCAATTTTGTTAAAGACAAAACAGAGTGGGTCGGTACAAAATTAATTTTTGAAATAATACCAGGCGGAGACAAAACCAAAATCGTTTTTACCCATGAAGGATTAGTGCCCGAATACGAGTGCTATAATGTATGTAACGATGCATGGTCAGGCTATATTCAAGGGAGCTTGAAGAGTTTAATTACAACCGGAAAAGGAAAACCAAATGGCATAGAAGGTGGGCTTAATGCTGAATTAGTAAAAAAATGGGGGTTACCAAATAAATAAGATAGGTAACTATACCCAGTTACACGTAGAAGTTAATTGAGATTTTTTAAAATTGCATTGCCATAATAGGCGTTATAGTTATGGTAGAAATGGTTTAGGATTGAATTTAAAGAAGACAACTGAATAATATTAGTTTCTATAAATTCAATACTTAGCCTACCGTTAATATTTTCTAAGGCAATTTTAAGTATTTCATTATTAAATACAAGTTCAAAGGTTACTCTTGACACCGAAGTTGAATCTATAACGGTAATCTCAGCAGTATGCACACCGGTAGTGAAGTTTAGCATTTGCAGAAGAGTTTGACGAATATTTTCCGCTTTATTATTTGGGTGATGCATGTCTAATTTTTTAAGAAAATTAGTCAAATAAATCAGAACCCATATGATAGTTCTTAACATCTACTATATATCAATAGTTTGATGTTTTATTCTTCGAGTTTAGGATCTGATTTGTCTTGTTCGTTTTGTTTGGCGTGTTTTACAACTGTTTGAATTAGTTGCAAGAAGGAGCCATTGACTTTTAGTTTTTGGTCATAATTACCCCTAGGTTTTTTGTCTGATGGTTTCTTAGGTTTAGACATGTAGTAAATTTACTGAAAATGATTCGATAAAATAGAAGATGCAAAAAATGGGAAATGTAATTAGGTAAACTTTAAATTTGCTTTATCCATATCGAATCCTTGTTGTTTAGCTAAATAGACAATTGTGGAGAATGATACTGCACCCTCAATTCTTTTTTGATAGCATTGAATTAGCATATTCTCGCTTTCAATTGGATTGTATTTTGCTTTGTCTAGGCTGCATAATTTCAGGTAATATTTTTTACCGATGTCAAATGTAAAAGTGTTGGCTATTGCACAAGCAACTCTGAACCAATCGTCATATGAACTTGTTATTGATTTGTCGTACTTTATTAAATACTTTATTACTTTATCAATATTATCCCTGTTTTCAGATTTGTTTTTCCCTTTATTATAATTGAGGCTTCGATTGTCTCCGGTTGCAGGAATATTCACTAAGACTCTACTTGTAATTGTCTTTTCCTCTGATGTAATAAAATGCTGTTCAATAAAAATGACATCTACTGTTTGTGCTTGTATATTTAAGAATAAATTGTCGTCATACGACACAAAGCATAACCGTGATAAATCGCTACCAGAAGAATCAATAGATATATTGTATGTCTTCTCAAAATAGTTTTTTAAACCTTGGAAGTAGTATTTGTAATTAGTTTGTACACAATCTGCGGCAATTAATATTTTCAACCCACTACCCGATGGAGATAACCAGTATGAAAATATGATTGGATCACTTTGTAGGTCAGCAATTAATTTCGCCAAAACAACACTTTCCAATTTGTCAATATCGAAAATTATTAATCCTGAATAAGCGTCAATATTCTTGGCCTGCCGATTTCCTTTAAATGTTCCACAAAAGGTGAAAGCTGGCAAATTTATTTTTGCCGCTCTAGCATCGTCAGTTTTACCAATTAATAAATAATTCCTGATAGCTGTAATAGTAGTTTTATATTGACCACTTTTAATAGCGTCCAGAGCATTTTTTATGGAAATATTCTTAAACCCCACAGAGGTTATTGACTGGTAAAATGAAATTTCTCTATCAAGGATTGGAATCATAAGAAACAAATATTACTTTGCAAATATAGTGGGCTGTAGTGAAGAGAGGATACCTCTAGGTGGCGGCACGGGACGAATCTTTTTTTCCTTTAAAGCTTTAAAGGAAAATGGGGTTCTTAGGCATTTCGCTGAAAAATAGATTTGAGCCATCTTCTCGTAGCTATTGCGCTCTACACATGTCAGTATCTTTGTTTTTTTACGCCTACAGCCCACTTTTTATGCCTTCTCCATCGCTAAGCTTTTCTAATGATAACATCTTTGATATTGTCATTGGCTTACGGCTTTCTCTATTGGACAAAAGGAGTAAGCTTCATTCAGATAGAGAAATTTCCACACATAAAAAGACCAATTTTCATAGTAAAGAATCATACAAAGGAGATCTATACCTAAATAAAATAGTTCCTCCCAGAAGACATTGGGTGAGACCGGGATTTGATAGGAGATTAGAACTGACTTCAAGCAAAGCAAGGACTAGATTTTCTTTAAAGACTACTTATGAAAAAATTAAAATAGCTGCTAATTTCCCAGATTGGTATAAAGAATTCACCTTTTTCTGTGATTACATAAGGTATAAGGTTGAGAACATACAAATTGAAAAATTTTCACCGCCTCAAATAATTGCGATTCCAAAGAAGAAAAAAAATCACGGTGTTGGGCGGATTGATTGTAGGCCATTGGCGAAGTACGATTTAGAAGATAGAATAATCATTGGTATTACTGCTAGATATTTCGTTTCTGTGTTGGACATTGAATTTCAACCAAACT
>JABDEZ010000109.1 GCA_013286835.1 Bacteroidota bacterium | reverse complement strand
AAATGCGTGGCAGTGGCAGTTTCAGCCGGTGTTTAAAATAAATATACCCGATACCACATCCGTGTACACCACTTACTTTGTTATACGCCACACTGAAGCCTATCAATACAGTAACCTGTGGATGTGGGTATATACCAAAAAGCCGGGAGATACAGCCTTCAGCAGATCGCGGGTGAATATACAACTTGCCGAAAGCAGTGGCCAATGGCTGGGTAGGGGTATGGGCGAGATTTGGGAACAATACATGCCGGTAACATTGAGCACTAACGAAAAGCTGTTTCCTAAAGCCGGTACTTACGAGGTGAAATTTGAGCAGAATATGCGTGTGAACCCACTGCCTGAAGTATTGCATATTGGGTTGCGGGTAGAGAAGATGAACAAGTCTTAACTTTAGGGGGTACCATTTTGTTGTTGTGCTATGCGGCTGTATAATACTGTTTACTTACTACTGTTTGTTTATATAGTAGCTGCGCTGATATTCTGGGGCATCAGCCTTGAGAACCAGAACAAGAGCATATATGAACTGGAGGGCATGATACTGAAGCGCACAGTTGATAGTGTGCAGCATCCGGCCTTGTATGAAACCCGTATAGCTGAGCTGGAGCGCAGGCGTACTATGGGTGTAAAGCAGTACATGGGAGAAGGCGGTACTTTTTTACTGGTGATACTGGTAGGAGCAGGCGTGGTTTGGACCTCTTTCAGGCGCAGTGTACGGCTATCGCGACAACAAAATAATTTTATGTTGTCTGTAACGCATGAGTTGAAATCGCCTATAGCGGCCATGAAATTAAACCTGCAAACGCTTGAAAAACACAACCTGGATACCGAAAAACGCAATCTGCTGATAGAACGGTGCATAAAGGAAGCCAACAGGCTGAATGATCTTTGCAACAATATGTTGTTTGCCTCGCAGATTGAAGGAAGGCAGTATGTACAATCTAAAGAAACCTTCAATTTTTCTGACCTGGTGGAAGACAGTGTAATGGACTATGCCAGCCGCTACCCGCAAAGGTTTGAAGAAGATATAATGCCGGGCTGCAAAATAAATGGTGACCGCATTATGCTACAGATGGCTATAAACAACCTGCTGGAGAACGCCGTAAAATATGCACCTGGTAAGCCTATACAGGTGAAGCTGGAACTAGAGGGCGACCAGATACAACTACAGATAAAAGATGAAGGCCCTGGGATACCCGATGAGGAAAAGAAAAAAATATTCAACAAATTTTATCGCGTAGGTAATGAGGAGAGCCGTAAGGCCAAGGGTACAGGGCTGGGTTTGTACCTAACCTGCAAGATCATCAGCCAACATAAAGGCAAGATAAACGCAAAAGACAACAAGCCAACAGGCAGTATATTTGAGGTATGCCTGCCAGCCGCATAAAGTTATTTTTCGGCCTCAGCTGTAAGCTCTTTACAAATGCCAAATGTTTTGCGATGGTAAGGTGAGAGCCCATGTACTTTGATGCCATTGCGATGAGTAGTGGTACCATAACCTTTGTTCTCGTGCCAGCCGTAATGGGGATATTGATGGTGGAGGTTGCGCATATATTCATCGCGGTGGGTTTTGGCCAGGATGCTTGCCGCGGCTATGGATGCATATATTTCATCGCCTTGTACCACGCATTGGTGTACTATGCCAAAATAAGGGCTAAAAATATGCCCGTCTATCAATAGCAATTCGGGGCGGGTATGGAGCTGGTCTATGGCCAGGTGCATGGCTTTAAAAGATGCCTTGAGTATGTTGATGCGATCTATTTCAATGTGATCGACCATTGCAACAGCCCAAGCAATGGCTTTCTTTTCTATAATGGGCCTAAGCGCTTCGCGGTCTTCTTCTGCAACCTGTTTACTATCGTTGAGCAGGGGATGGGAGAAACGGGCGGGTAAAATAACAGCGGCGGCAAATACTGGGCCTGCCAGGCAACCCCTGCCGGCCTCATCGCAACCGGCTTCCACAATTCCTTTTTTAAAAGCTTTCTTCAGCACCGTACTCTGTTTGATACAAATTAACTGAAAAATATGCACCAGCTAACGTTTTTAAAGAATAATTTTATAACAGGGCAGGCAAATAATATTGGCATAGTTCTGGTAGATCGATAATATATAGCATCAATATGAATAATGTAAAACTCCCTTTTTATGCACAACTTGCGCTTACCTTGCTGGCAATAGTGCTAATAATTTTCTTCCTGATACAAGGCAGGGATATATTTGTACCGCTGGTATTTGCAGTGTTGGTAGGAGTGCTGCTTTACCCATTGAACAAATTTCTTGAAAACAAGTTACATCTTGGTCGTGCTGTTGCATCCTTTTTGTCGGTGTTTGTTTTTATAACCGTTATAGCAGGCTTTATTTATTTCTTCACGATACAAATAGTAAATTTCAGCCAGGATATACCTATGCTGCAAAAAAGGGTTGGGGAGATCATAACCTCCATACAGCATTGGATATCCTATAAGTATCATATTAATACCCGCCAGCAAACCGACTATATCAACAAGTCGGCAACCGACATCATAAGTCGTATTTATAATTCTGTCAGCAACATTTTCCTTTCTGTCACCGGTATGTTATTACTTATCGTTTTTGTATTTATTTTCAGTTTTTTCATGCTGTATCACAGGCGCTTGTTGTTGCGTTTCATTTTACACCTCTTCAGGGCTAAGCACAGGGATAGGGTAAATGAAGTAATATCTGAGACCAGGTCTATGATGAACAGTTATGTTCTGGGGTTGGTATTGGAAATGATAATAGTAGGTATTGTAAACTGTACCCTGCTTTTAATACTGGGTATAAAATATGCGGTGTTCCTGGGTGTGCTTACTGCTGTAATGAATATAATACCCTACCTGGGTATTTATTCGTCAACCGTATTTGCCATGCTTATTACTTTTGCAAACAGCAGCTGGGGCAATGCGTTTAGTGTAGGCCTGGCACTGATCATAGTACATATATTAGATTCTAACGTGCTGATGCCGCGGATAGTTGGCGGAAGGGTGAAGATGAACCCTATGATCACTATTATAGCTGTGCTGGTGGGAGAATTTATATGGGGTATCCCCGGCATGTTCCTGTTCATACCCATAGTAGGTATGCTTAAAATTGTATTTGAGCGTGTGGACGGTATGCAACCATGGGCCATACTTATAGGTACCGATGATAACAAGCCCATACTGGAAACAAAGAAGCCCGAAAAAGCTAGGACCGGTGATTAGATACTTGCCTTAGCAATTGCCTGTGACCTTTACTTTTTTTATTCATTTTGTAATATATAAGCATCAGGGCCCCAAATAAAGGTAGCGGGTACAAAAGCATTGTATAGTCCATATTGTAAAAGGTATTCTCTTATCCTTGTATGGCAAAAGTGCAGCCTTTATGGTTACGGGAAGGTAATAATGAAGGGTTTAACGATGGTTTTAAAAGTAGTTAACTATCGTCTGACAAGTGATTAACAAATCGTTATACACATACACTGTGGATATTTATTTGCATCTCAATTGATGGAATTAAATAGTGACGAAAATGAATATAAAAACACACTTCGGCTGAAGAATACATTATAAATAAATGATAGTATTATTTCTATGAAATAATTACCTGTTTAAGGATAAATAAAGTTAATTTTGCACGCCTTCAAAGAGGTCTTTTTTATAGATTAAGTACGATGCTCCAAGTCTCGTCCTTATCCAATTGTAAATTTTAAAAATTATGGATAATGATGCTACCAGACCTACGCGAACAAATACTGGATGGTGACCTGAGCGCTCTGCTGGCCCACAGTAAGGATGAAGATTACCCGGCTGAGGTAAGTAAGCTGTTAGACACCTTACCAACCGAATCGAGCCTGCGAACCTTCATAGCGCTCCCCGAGAATATACAGGTAAAAGTATTCTCTTACCTGGCGAATAAACTGCAACGTAAGATAGTAGATCATTTGCCCCGGATAAAGGCATCTTTAATATTGAACAACCTGGAATCGAACGACAGGCTTGCATTCTTTGATTCTCTTACCGGCCTTGAAGTGTCTGAATACCTGAACTTCCTGGACGAAAAAAATAAGCGCGCCACATACGACCTGATGGGCTACCCCGAGCAGAGTGTGGCCCGACTGATCAACACAGATTTCACTGCGGTACGTAAAGAATGGACCATTGCAGAAGCTGCGGCCCACCTGCGTATGCACCAGAAAGACAGTGAAGCCAGCGACATGATATTTGTGGTGGATAATAACGGCATGCTGATAGATGACATACCTATACGCAAGCTGGTACTGAATGAGCCGGGCAAAACGATTGAGGACATAATGGATGGCTTTTATGTGAAACTGAACATACAGGACAGCATAGACGATGCCATTGTGCGGTTTAAGGAATATGACCGCGTAGCCCTGCCGGTAACCAACAGCAGTAACGTACTGCTGGGGGTTGTGACCATAGATGACATGATGGATGAGGCGGAAGAAAAAGACACCAAAGAAATGCAACAGTTTGGTGGTTTGGATGCCCTTGATATGCCTTACGTGCAAACACCTTTCTTCACCCTGATAGGTAAACGCGCTGGCTGGCTTATAATATTGTTCCTGAGTGAAATGCTTACAGCAACAGCTATGGGGCATTTTGCTGATGAATTGAACAAAGCTTTAGTGCTGGCTATTTTCATACCACTTATTATGTCTAGCGGTGGTAACAGCGGCAGCCAGGCAGCAACGCTTATCATACGTGCTATGGCGTTGAAGGAGCTTTCTCCGCGTGACTGGTGGTACGTAATGCGCCGCGAAATATTCTCGGGCCTCACGCTGGGTTGTATATTGGGTACTATGGGCTTGCTGCGCATATCTGTATGGCATTATATGCATTGGGACCATCCGCCTTATGGTGAGCATTGGCTGCTGATAGCTATTACCATATTCTTCTCCCTTATAGGTATTGTAATGTGGGGTACGCTGAGCGGTTCTATGATACCCATGCTTCTGAAACGTTTGAAACTAGACCCTGCGGCATCATCAGCGCCATTTGTGGCTACGCTTGTGGATGTTACAGGGCTTATCATTTACTTTTCAGTTGCTGCATTTATACTTAAGGGTACACTTTTGTAAACATGGCAACGCGCCTTAACACGAAGGTAAACAGGAATATAGCGCTGTTTGTATGTGTATGGGTACTTACTTTTGTTCTTTACCTGCCTGCAGCGCAGGCAGGTTTTGTTAGCGATTTTATTGGCTGGCTGAATGAACTGAAGCGGAATAGCTTTGGCAGCTACATAAACGGCAGGGACTTTAATGTTAAAAGTCTTTACCAGGTCACCCAGATCATTACTTATGTTTTTTTTAGGCTTTTTGGGCTGCATGCATGGTTGTGGCATTTGCTATTTATAACGCTGCATAGCCTGAATGCCTGTATTTTGTATGTGTTTTTTAAGACGCTTTTTACTGATGCGGGGATACAAAGAGCAAAAGAAATAGCTGCAGCGGGTGTGTTGCTGTTTTGCGTATCGCCATATTTTTCTGAGGTGATAGTATGGGAGCCATCATTCCATTTTTTAACGGGATTGATGTCGATATTGGTGATACTGCGCCTTACCCAGTTGTACTTGCAGAAAAGCAACCCCAAATATATATGGTTTGCGTTGCTGGTATTTATACTCTCAACACATGCCATTGAGTTGTTTTATACTACGCCCTGGCTGGTGTTAGCTTTAATTTTGTTTTACAGGGTGGGTTTGCAATGGGATAAAGTGGTATGCAGAAGGGCCGTGCTATATTTCTTCCTGCCACTGCTTGCTTTGTTTGTGGGCCACCTGGTAGAATACAGGTTGATATATGGTACGTGGGTAGCGCATATAGGGTACTCGGTGCTTACTGGTATTGATGTGCGCATTTTACTAAGTAAGCCGTTTAAGTATCTTTTTCATATACTGTTCTTAGGCAGGTTCTTTACACACAAAGCGCTGGTCTATAATTTCCTGTCTTCTTATACAGGTATTGCTATATGCTACGTGCTGGTATGTACAGGCATATACGCGATGATACAAGCCGGGAAAATTGATATTAAAGCGAAACTATGCCTGTTGCTGCTTGTATGGACAGGTATAGCGCTGGCTATAATGGTTCCGTTGTGGTTCCCTGAAGATTTCCTGATCATTTATGATAGGTACACGTATATGCCATGTGCTTTCATTTATATGCTGGTGCCATTATTGCTGAGCTATATTAGCATACGAAAAGTGGCAATGGGCATATACCTATTGATAGTATTGGCTAACCTGAGATTTGCCATACAAGTGAACCGGTATTGGATGAAATCGGCAAAGGTGGTAAACAACTTGCTGGATACCTATACACCTGCTAATAACAAAATAGTTCTGTTGCTAGATCTGCCTGAAGGCCTGCATGGAGCCAGTATGATCAGTGCGAGATCTGACAGCAGCAGGTTTAAACTTATGATGCATTTGTTGAGGCCTGGTGAGCCGGTTACCGGAGAGATGTATGATGTAGCATCGTTTAATACAGAGTCGCCCACAGATGGTGTGCATGTAACCATAATTAATGACAGCACAGTACGTGTAACTCAAAACCAGTTTGGTACCTGGTGGTGGTACGATGGGTATGGCGCGATAAACTATGAAAATGCAGCATATAGATTCAACAATATAGACGGACACAAGTACAACCTTGTATTAAAGCGACCTTACAAACAGTATGAGCTAAAATTTAATACCGGGGGAGTATGGAAAACAGCTGACTGGAGTAAAAAAAATATGGATCAGTACTAGCCAATTACGTTGTCATACTAACATTCATTAGAAGGTAGAGCATCATAGGTGTTTTTTACCACTTCCCTTATTATGCTATCCAGGTTGTTTGCGGCTTCAATGATCCCATTTATCACTTCGCCATTCACTGGCTCATGATAATTATTGAGGTCGAATAGCTGGGCAAGCCCCATGATATTGGCCAATGGCCCGCGTACTTTGTGCGATTGCAGCCATGCTATCTCCTTCAGCTTTTCGTTTTGCATCTCTATTTTCATCACATGTTCCCGCTGCAATGAAATGTCTCTTGAGTAGCAGCTTATACCTATAATATTACCGTCTGGCCCAACAATAGGGTTGAATGAATTTTCAAAGAAAGCGAGCTTGCCGTCAACTATTTGTTGATCTACAATGCTAAAAGATTCACGGAATGCCCTTTCATAGTAATGTTCTGATTTTGTTTGCAGTTCGGGATCTTTTTCTTTCCAAAAACTACTGCTCCCGGTTTCGATATGTACACCACAAAGCTTGAAAATAAAATTCTTATAAGCATTGTTTGCAGAAATGATACGCAGATCTTTATCTACAGACCATATCATATCGGAGGTATTATTGATGAGGGCAGAAAGGTTTTTCTTTTCGATCAATACCAGCTGCTCCAGCTTTTTTTCTTCGGTAATGTCTCGTGAAAAAATGGTGACCCCTTTTACCTTTTTTTCTCCATCGAAAATAGGGTTGAAGTTGATTTGATCATAAGCCTTTTTGCCGTTGGCAAAAGAGTAATAAATAATTTTAAATTGC
>JABDEZ010000108.1 GCA_013286835.1 Bacteroidota bacterium | reverse complement strand
TAACGGAGCCACTGGTGTCCGGATCAATATAGGTGATGTCTAATTCGTATGTATCACTGTTAGGGAGCGGTGTTTTGAATATAAGCTGCGCATAGAAATTATTAATTTCTACAAAATTGCCCTGGCAGAAGAATGGGAACTGACCCGTACCTATACTGATAGCTAAAGCTGCATTGTTATTAGTTGGGAATGCTGATGCGTAGGCATACCATCCGTTGGAAAACTCATGTTTTATACTGAATATTCTTTGTAAGCTGACCTTAGTGCCAAAGATATCTGTAGCACTGGCTATAACACTATTTTTAACATCAGTATATACCTGGGTGGAACGAGATTTGCCAAAAGTTTGACTGCTTATACTAACATCTGTAGTATTTGATCCATCCATAGCAGTGTACTTGATGTGCAATATCAAATCGCTGATGGTATTGAAATCAAAAGGATACATATTCTGTATCTGGTGTTGATTTATAGTGGATCATAATTATTCAATTTATTTTAAGAAGAATCTATACGGTTATGAGCACAAATGATCCTAATCAAAATCAAAGATCTGGCGGTAGTGACCCTAATAAAGGGTCCTATCCACTAGATAGATATACCGTACAATCCCAACCTGTTGGCGGTAATAGTGAAGATAAAAGCCCATATTTTAAATCCTCAGCACCATCCATCAGCCTTCCTAAAGGAGGAGGCGCATTAAAAGGCATTGACGAAAAATTTTCAGTGAATGCTGTAAATGGAACTGCCGCATTACAAATAGGGTTACCACTCACTCCTGGACGTAGTGGCTTTACGCCCAATTTAGCGCTGTCATATAATTCCGGAGGTGGTAATTCAGAATTTGGCCTCGGTTGGAATATTTCCTTGCCAGCGATATCTCGGAGAACAGACAAAAAACTCCCCCTGTATGATGATACTAATGAAAGCGATGTTTTTTTATTAGCCGGGGCCGAAGACCTGGTGCCGAAGCTGGATGGCTCGGGAAACGTAGTTACAACAAGCTATACTAATGGCGGTAACACCTATAATATCAAACAATATATCCCACGTATTGAAGGACTGTTTGCCCGTATAGAGCATATAACTAAAGCCGGCACAACAGCCACATGGTGGCGTGTAACAAGTAAAGATAATACCGTTACTTATTATGGTCTTACAGCCGCAGGACGAGTAGCTGACCCTAACAATAGCGGCCGCATATTTAAATGGTTACCGCAACTGAGCATCGACCGCAAGGGCAATGTACAGGAATATACATATATAAATGAGAGTACAGTCAATGTGACTCTTGCAGCTCATGAATATAATCGCCTCAATAATAATGCTCTCTTTACAAATACTTACCTGAAGAGTGTTAAATACTGCAATACAACTCCGTTCACTATACCATCTATAAGTATTTATGAACCGTCGTTCCCAACAACCCCGGGATACCTGATGGAGATGGTATTTGATTATGGCGATCATTCAACTACTGTCAATACTTCAGTTACACCTAATACATATACAATCCCGCATACACCAAACATAAGCTGGCCTTGCAGGAAAGATCCATTTTCTGATTTTCATGCAGGGTTTGAGATACGCACTTATCGTCGTTGCCGGCGTGCACTGATATTTCATTATTTCACTGAGCTCAATGCAAGCAATGCAGTACTGGTTCATTCTCTTGACATGGTGTACCAGCAAGACAGCAACATGACGGATATCTATACAGAAGCTGACTTTATCACATCGTTTACCAGTAATGGATACTTGCTTACATCGGGAGAAACATATACTAAGAAATCACTTCCAGCCTTCACTTGCAATTACCAACCGCTTACCTGGAATACTGCATTACAAAACGTTTCTCCACAGGATGTAGCGAATGCCCCGCAAGGTTTGACAGGCGCTTACCAGTGGATCGATCTTTATGGTGAAGGATTACCAGGTATTCTTTCTGAATATAGTGACGGATGGTTTTATAAGACCAACCTTGGTGGAGGCCATTTTACGCCAGCCTTAGAAATAGCGCCAAAACCATCCATAGCAGGCCTCGGCACTTCTATGCAATGGAGCGATCTGCAGGCAGATGGCCGCCGGCAATTAGTAAGCCATGACGCCGCTATGCCAGGCTATTTTGAATTGGATGATGATCAGCAATGGCAACCCTTCAAAGCATTTAAAGATTGGGTGAATATAGACTGGAACAGTCCATATACAAAAATGCTGGATCTGGATGGTGATGGCAGACCTGATATATTATTAACTGAAGAACGAGTATGGCGTTGGTATGAAAATGAGGGTACCGATGGTTATACAATTGGTGGCGAGATAGCACCTTCTATTGATGAAGAAAAAGGGCCACGTATCTTACTTAACGATATGATGCAGGTCATCTTTCTTGCAGATATGAATGGCGATGGCATGACCGATATCGTACGCATACAAAACGGTGAAGTATGCTACTGGCCCAATATAGGTTTCGGTCGTTTTGGTGCAAAAGTCACTATGAGCAATGCACCCGTTTTTGATACATACGACCAGTTTAATCCCATCTACATTACACTTGCTGACATTAGTGGCACCGGAGCGCCAGACCTTATTTACTTAGGCCAGAACAAATGCACAGCATGGATAAACCTTGCAGGTAATGCATTTAGCAGTCCTACCATTATCAGTCCATTGCCGGGAACAGAACAATACAGCAAGATAGGTGTAATGGACTTCCTTGGTAGCGGCACTGCATGTATTGTATGGAGTTCGTCTCTACCGCAGCATGCTTGGGCACCTATGCGGTATATTGACCTTATGGGCGGCAATAAGCCTTATCTGCTAAGTAGTTATGGTAATGGCATGGGTAATACCACTGCACTTACCTACAAGCATTCTACACAATATTATCTGGATGATAAATTTGCCGGTACTCCTTGGGCAACCCGCCTGCCTTTTGCAGTGCATTGTGTGCAACAAGTAGTGGTAAGTGATAGCGTGAGTGAAACCAGTTATACCCAATCATATACTTATCATCACGGCTATTACGATCATGAAGAAAGAGAGTTTCGTGGTTTTGGACGAGTAGAAACGACAGATACAGATGCTGCAAAATATTTCAATAATGGTACAACTACAGAAAATGATTTAGACCAGGCTCCGGTACTCACTAAAACATGGTACCATACGGGTGCCTGGATTCGGGAAAACACACTCATAAACGCTTTCCAGCTTGAATATTATAATGTTTCGAACTGGAATCTTCCCGGACTGGCAAATTACCCTGTCAATCTCAATGCGCAGGAAGTAAGAGAGGCGCACCGTTCCCTCAAAGGTTCACCATTAAGGCAGGAAGTTTATGCACTAGATGGCACAGGCCTGCAAAGCGTACCATATAGCATAACAGCTAATAGCTATATCATAAAACTAGTACAAAATCTTTGGGCAAACCGTTATGCCAGTTTCTTTACACATCAGCAGGAAAATGTAACATGGCATTGCGAACGAAATACTGCAGATACACGCATACTGCACGAACTGACGCTAAATGTGGATCTGTATGGAAACGTGCTGGAAGCCGCTAAAGTAACTTATCCTCGTGCTGCCTCCGCTATCCCTTCAGGTACCCCAACAATAGTTTCTGCCACACAACAAGTAATGCTGGTATCTTATACCGTTAATGCTGTTACTAATGATGTAATAGATATAATTACGCCTTGTGATAATTATCACCTGCGCCTGCCATATGAAAGCAAATCTTATCAACTGTATAACCTTACAGCTCCAACCGGGCTGTGGTTGCCCGCCAATTTGCAATCGGTATATGCAACTATCAGCCCATCGAATGAAATAGATTACTCAGCTACTCCTTCAGGCACAGTCATACAGAAAAGATTGCTCAGCCTGCAACGCACCGTATACCTGAAAGATGACACAACAGCAGCTCTTGCACTCGGCACAATACAATCACTTGCGCTGCCTTACCAACAGTATCAACTGGCCATTACCAATGCTATGATAACAGATGCCTATGGTACACTGGTAACTAATAGTATGATGACAGAAGGGGGCTATCAAAGAGAGGATGCCATTACACCATTTTCAAGCACTAATACAAATAATTATTGGTTACCTGGTGGTACTGTACAATACAGTAACAGCCCTACACCGGCCAACAGTTTTTATAATCCCGTGGGATTTACAGATCCATGGGGTAACCAAACGACTGTATCTTATTGGGGCAGTTACTTTTTATTACCTGCTTCAGAAAGAGATGCTATAGGAAATATAACAACCGTTAATAGTTATGATTTTCGTTGTTTGCAACCAACTGAAATATCAGATCCTAATACAAACATCAGCGACATAATTTACGATGAATTATGCATGCCCGTAGCCATGGCGCTAAGGGGTAAAGGCACGGGAACCGAAGGCGATAATCTTACCGGCTTAAATCCGGACTCCCCTGCCGATCTCGGGTACCAAACTGCCTTCTGGACCGACCCGGAAGGCAATGCAGCCAATTTGCTGAAGGGGGCTACCTGGCGGTGTGTATATAATCTTAATGCTACACCGATGACAGTAGGTATGATTGGCAGGGAACAGCATTATGTGGTAAACAACAATAGCCCCATGCTTGTACGCCTTAGCTATACCGATGGTTTTGGAAGGGTAGCTATGCATAAAGTACAAGCTGCCAACGATCCTGTTACCAATGCGGTTCGTTGGATAGGCAGCGGGAAAACGGTATATAACAATAAAGGAAAAACAGTAATGCAGTATGAGCCTTATTATAGTAGCTCTTTTGCTTATGATCCCGCTCTACAGGCCGCATCTGCAGGTGTTAGTCCACGTATGCATTACGATCCTCTTGGCCGCGTGCAGCAAACAGACATACCAGATGGAAGCTTTACCAAAACAACATGGGATGCCTGGAAACAAACTGTATATGATAATAATGACACTGTGAATGATAGTGCCTGGTTTGCGGCACGCACGGGTGGTGGCCCTTTAAGCGGAATACCTGAAGAAGCAGATGCTGCAGCCAAAGCCACCCAGCACTACAATACACCTACAATTATACACCTGGATACATTGGCGCAGCCATTTTATACAGTACAGCAAAACAGGCATATAGTAAGCGGTAGCTGGGTTACTGACCCTACTTTTGAGAGCTATGTGGTATTAGACATACTGGGCAACAGGATGTCTGTACATGATGCCAGGGGGTTAACACCACTTACTTATAAGCATGACATGCTGAAAGGGGTACTGAAGCAAGTAAGTATAGATAGCGGCTCACAGAATATGCTGACCGATGTAGCGGGCCAACCTTTATATGCATGGGACGCAGACAATAGGCAATTCCATTTTCACTATGACATATTAAGAAGACCAATACAAAAAGATATAACTCCGTTTGGCAGCAGTACACCTAAAGTGCTGGAAGTAACAGTTTATGGAGAAAGTATAAGCGGGGCCGCAGCATCAAATCTAAACGGTATGCCTTACAAGGTATATGATGGTGCAGGAGTTATCCAAATCTCTTTATACGATTTCAAAGGCAATCCTTTAAACACAGTAAGACAGTATGTAAGCGATTATACACAGCACCCAGACTGGACAATAATTACCGCAGTGTCCATGGAAACAAATACATACATTACGCAAAGTGCTTATGATGCTTTAAATCGCCCAATGAATATGACTACTCCAGATGGCGGTAATACAATATATACTTATGAAAAAACAGGGTTATTGTACAATGTTAGCGTCAATAATATACATGGTCTCAGCAGTAGTATTGTGAGCAGTATCATTTACGATCCTAAAGGCCAGCGTCTTAAAATGCAGGAACAATACCAGAATGGTGGCGGTGGTGTAACCAATACTACGACCACTGTTTATACTTACGACGCTAATACATTCAGAGTTACAGAGATAAAAACTACACGTAGCAACGATAATGCAATACTGCAGGACCTGAAATATTGGTATGACCCTGTTGGCAACATAACCCAACAGGAAGACGCCGCCCAGCAAACTATATATTTTAATGGTGGTGTAGCCAGCCCGAATAACAATTACACCTACGATGCGCTTTACAGATTAATAGTTGCCCAAGGCCGCGAACATGCCGGAAATAATGGAGCAGTTAACAATACAGATAGTTCTCGTATGGGTATCCTCCCGGCACAGGTTTCTCCAGCCGATACCGCCAAGATGCGTACCTACATACAGTATTACACGTACGATTCTGTAGGTAATATGCTGGAGATGAAACATACCACAACCGGTGGTACCGGCAACTGGACAAGAGATTTTACCATTGACAGCAGCAGTAATAAAACCACAGGCAGTTCTATAGGTAGTAATGGCAGCGGTACAGAAACATTCAGTTACGATTCTCGCGGCAATATGATCAGGGGAATGAACCACCTGAGCAGCATGGCATACAATGATCTCAACAGGCTGGAGAAAGTAATAGACATAAGTGGTCGTATTACTACCTACTATCAATATGATGCCGGTGGGCAAAGAATAAGAAAAACAACCTTAGATACTGGGAGCAACATAGAAAAGAGAAGGCTATATATTGGAGAATGGGAATTGTACGCCCATAAAACAGGTGGTGTAACCGACTTGACAAGAGAAACGCTGCATATAATGGACGATAAAGCCAGGATAGCACTTATCGATACACCTACATTTAATACAACAGGTAGTGGTGAAGTACAGTTACTGCGCTACCAATTCAGCAACCATCTCAGCACAGCCACCCTTGAGCTGGATTTCAATGCAGCCAATATTTCTTATGAAGAATACTATCCTTATGGCAGTACTTCATTTCAGAGCGGCAGAAGCGCAGCAGAAGTCAGCTTAAAAAGATACCGGTATACGGCCAAGGAAAGAGATGAGGAAACAGGCTTGTACTATCATGGAGCACGGTATTATGCACCCTGGTTGGCAAGGTGGATAGCTGTAGACCCCCTTGTTTCAAATTCACCTTCATATTCGCCTTATCAATATGCAAATAACAATCCTATTAACCATATCGATACTGATGGTAAACAAGCAACATCCACTTTACCTAAAGTCCCTTCCGATGTAGAGTTTGTAAAACAAGGGAAAACAAATAACTACGTTACAAAAGAAAAATTCTTAGGAAGAGTACGAGATAAGAACAATTTTGATTTTGTTTCAGGAGCTGGAACGACAGGTGCCTTTTCTCCGGCTAAAAATAAAGGTGCAAGTACATTTGGAGCACTTTTTGTAATGGCTCAAGCAAGTTATGAATCCGGGTGGGGGTTAGGGAATAAAGAAGCTAAAAAAGAATATTATAATTTATTTTCCCTAATGGGTGGGCCATCGACAAATATAGGTACAGGGGATGGACATCTTCAGAATTTCAGTTCATATCAGGCTGGATTTGACGCATGGTGGAATAATTTTAGTGCACCAATTTCAAAATGGACAGATACAAAAAGGTATCCTGATTTTCCGGAATTATTAAAAAACAATCGGTTCTCTCCCGATGATGCAAATAAGGCGCTACATCAATATAATTATTATCCGTCTAAAGGGTCTACAACACCTCCATATAATGCTAATCCAAAAGAAAATTATGCATTAAAGATCTTCGAAA
>JABDEZ010000107.1 GCA_013286835.1 Bacteroidota bacterium | reverse complement strand
GGTGAATAGACAGCTATCAAAAATAGACTAACAGCATTTAATTATATTTAATGCGACTTTATATTTTTTAAATGCAAATTTAAGCATTAACTTTACTTTAACTAAAATCATCACTTTTATGAAAAAGCTATCCTTTTTTGTATGCTTATTAGTGTGTATGTTTTTAATTAATAGCAATCTTTTCGCTCAGGCTTGTCCCAATGGCGATTTTGAAAACTGGAACTCAAAGTCGTTTGGTGTGCCAGATTCGGGGTGGTTCACTTCCAACATACAATCCCTTAAAAACATTGATAGCCTTACAGTATGGCAGGTTGCAGGCCATAGTGGCCAGGCAATACATATAGAAACAGCCGTCGTAGGTACAGATACCGCAATGGCTTATATAGAAAATACGCAGGGCGACCCTACCACCGGCCAGGGTGGGGTACCTTATAGTCAGCAACCAACGGCGATAACAGGGTACTACAGGTACAGCCTGGCTGGCAACGACTCTGCAACGATAATAGTTATATTTAAAAAATCCGGTGCAGTAATCTCCAGCAATATCATAAAATTCAGGGGTACCGGGAGCGTATCTGCATTTACTGCATTTAGTTTCCCGCTAGCCACACTTGCCACTGCACCCGATTCTGTTATCATAGCAGCAGCATCAAGCAATGTGTTTGGTAGCGGCCTGCAATCGGGCAGTTGGCTGGAGCTTGACCAACTGGCTTTTGCAGGTTCTGGCATAACGCAGGGAATTGCAGGTGGCAGTTTTGATAGCTGGATCGCTCAGTCTTACAATATACCGCTTGGCTGTAACTTTCAACAAAATGGGAATAGCTTCAGCGTATTGCGGTCCACTACACACTATGCCGGGAGCTACTCTATAGAGCTTGTAACACAAGCATCTAATGGTGGCGGTGGTGGCAGTAGTAGTAATCCTGCCCAGATATCTACAGGTCAAATTGGTAATAACGGGCCCCAGGGCGGCCTGCCATACACATTGAACGTTGATACCCTTACCGGCTATTACATGTACATGCCGGTTGGTACCGATACGGCAAGTATTAATATTGATCTGACACACACAGGAACAAATGTTGGTGGTAACAGCCATAACTTTTTTGCTGCATCTTCATGGACATATTTCCAGATACCTTTTACCGCCAGCAACCCGGATGAAATAAGAATAGATGTACAATCTGGTAGTTGGTCGGTTTCAAGACCGGGAACTGCATTTTATCTTG
Organism: Bacteroidota bacterium; assembly: GCA_013286835.1. GTDB lineage: Bacteria > Bacteroidota > Bacteroidia > Chitinophagales > Chitinophagaceae > JABDEZ01. The sequence continues at coordinate 6,595 of JABDEZ010000107.1, read as the reverse complement.
ACTATGTGCAACTAAAATCGCAACCTCTGCCACCGGCAAATGTTGGTATTGTTAATTATGTAAATAGCATTTCTGCATACCCAAATCCTGCAAATGATATTCTTAACATCAGGTTAAACAACATGCAGAAGGAGCCGGTTACTGTAGCTATATGCGATGTTGCGGGACGCATAATAGACAAGGTGAGTTATTATATAGCGCCATCGGTCATATCATTCCCCGTTGAGCATTTGGCTTCAGGTATCTACCTGTATCAGGTAAATAACAGCGGATATATAACGAGGGGTAAGTTCATTAAACAATAAAACTACTTACTCACACCACTTTCAAATGTTCATGGATGAACTGCACTGCCATAGAACCCTCACCTACGGCTGACGCTACCCTTTTTACAGAATTACTGCGTACATCGCCGGCAGCAAAAATGCCTGGGCGTGTAGTCTCCAGAAAGTAAGGGGCCCGTTGCTCCTTCCACATGGATGAACGTGCTGCGTCGGCTCCTGTTTTGATAAAGCCTTTTTCGTCTTTTTCAATTTCTGCAGGTAGCCAGGAAGTATGGGGCATAGCGCCTATAAAAGAGAACACGGCCGATACTTGCAGTTCTTCAGTGGTATTGGTTTCTTTATTAAAAATGGTTACACCTTCCACATGGCCATCGCCCACTATTTTTGTTATCTCGGTATGGAAGTGCAATTCTATGTTATCACTCTCCAGTATGCGCTGTTCCAGGTACTTGCTCATAGTAATAGCTAGTTCTGCGCCGCGTACTATTAAATATACTTTGCGTACACGGTTGGCTAAAAAAATGGCTGCCTGCCCTGCAGAGTTGCCTGCCCCTACTACAGTTACAGGATCTGTAGCGCAAATATCTGCCTCCATTTTTGTGGCTGCATAATATACGCCACGGCCCTCGTATTGTTCCAGTTCTGGCACGTTTAGCTTCCTGTATGCTGCACCACTGGCTATAAGCACGGCTTTGGCCTTTATTTTTTCGCCCGATTCCAGTTCAATAATATTCAGGTTATGTTCAAAAGAAAGGCTTGTTATTTGTGATGGTATGCTGAGTTGCGCACCAAATTTTTCGGCCTGCATGGTAGCACGTGCGGCCAGCTCACTACCCGATACACCTGTTGGGAAGCCCAGGTAGTTCTCTATCCGGGAGCTTGTACCGGCCTGTCCGCCGGGTGCCATCTTTTCCAGCACCATTGTTTTCAACCCTTCCGATGCGCCATATACTGCAGCTGCAAGTCCTGCCGGGCCGCCGCCGGCTATCACAAGGTCATATAGTGTATCTGTGAACTCATGTTTTAAGCCTATCTTTTCTGCAAGCTGCATGTTAGATGGGTTCTTGAGCAGCCATTCAGTGCTGTAGGCAACTATTGGGGTTTCACTAATGGTAATATGAAATTGTTCCAGCAGTTCTTTGGCATGTACATCATGGTCCACATCTGTCCAGGTAAACAGCACTCCGTTCTTCGACAGGAAATCGCGGATACGGAATGTATCTACTGAATACTGCGAGCCTATTACACGCAAGCCTGTAAAACCTGTTTCACTCAGCGCCATGCCCCGTGCAATAAATGCTTTTAGTATGGTCTCACTAAGTTCTGGTCTTTCACTAATGATCATTTTCAATTCAGACGAGCAGATCTCATATACTTCAACAGTCCCTTTGGCAACGGCATCCACATGCGATGTCCTGCCCGATAGATTGGCTATATCACCTGTAAACTCCAGGGGGCCATGGGTAAGTATGGTACGTGGCTTGTAGTCCGACCGGTCTATGATCTCAATTTCACCTTTTTGTATCACATGAAATTTGAACTCTGTTTCACCGGCTTTAAAGAGCACTGTTCCATCAAGATAGGTGCGGCATTTGGCTATTTTTGCTATTTCACGCATTTGCGTGGGCGACAACTTAGGGAATGCTGCCGGGAATTGCTCTTTATAATTCGGTTGTGTCATTACTGTTAATTTTTATGTTACCAAGCTTAGTAGTGGCTGCACCGGGTGTAGTTACAGCATACTGTTACCAGCAATATGGAAAAGTACTGCTAAAACTCAACAAATATAAACAGCAGAAATCGTTTACACGTGCAAATGAATGGACTTAACTTCATTGCCGAAAAATACCGTACCCTGCCTGTCAAAGTCTTCTGTGTCATCGGTAGTATAGAAGCGTATGCTGCCATTTTGTGTTAAAGAAGATGCCATTTTTTTATGACGCAGCAGGTAGTCTTCAAGGCTGTCTGCTACAATACTACCCTGCGCAACAACTTTTACATGTGGCGGAACGTGTTCCTTTATCTTGTCTATTAACAAGGGGTAGTGTGTACAAGCCAGCAACAGGGTATCAATATCCGGTTGCTTACCCAGCAACTCGTCCAGGTTCTTCTTTATAAAATAATCCGCACCTTTTGATCCGTATTCATTATTCTCTACCAGAGGTACCCACATAGGGCAGGCTTGCTGGTGCACATGCACTTCGGGGAAAAATTTATTGATCTCTATGGGGTAGGAAAGCGAATTAACAGTACCCTTTGTGCCCAGTACACCTACATGGTTTGTAAGGGTATAATTGCCTATCACCTCTGCGGTGGGGCGTATCACCCCAAGCACTCTTTTTTCAGGGCCAAGGCGTGTCAGGTCTTGCTGCTGTATAGTGCGCAATGCTTTCGCGCTTGCGGTGTTGCAAGCCAGTATCACTAACGGGCAGCCCATTTTAAAGAACCATTCCACGCACTGTAGTGTATATTGGTGTACGGTATCAAAAGAGCGGTTGCCGTAAGGCGAACGGGCGTTGTCGCCCAGGTATAGGTAATCATATTGGGGCAGGCGTGCTGCTATTGCTTTGAAGACCGTGAGGCCGCCATAACCTGAATCAAAAACGCCAATGGGCCGGGAGCCCGGTAAATGCATGTCCATGTGCTGCTGCAAATTACATAGAAGGTACAATATTAACAGGCTATAGGCGTTTATTTCTTACTTTTGAGCGTCATCTTTTATCATGAATATATTTAAATATTTATATGTTTTATTGCTTTTGCCTGCAACATGTTGCCTTGGGCAAGACAAACCTATAGGCTACTGGCGTTCTCACCTGCCCTACAGCACCGCACTGGGCGTGGCTACCGACGGCAATACCATATTTACAGTGTGTACCGAAGGTTTTTTTACGTTCGACAATCACAAAGGGCAGCTGGAACCTTACAGTAAAGTAGAAGGGATGAGCGACCTGGGTATGGCTTGTGTGGCATATGACAATGCTACCAAAACAACCGTGCTTGCATACCAGGATGGTAATATAGACTTGTTCAAAGACAATTCTTTCTACAACATCCCCGATCTTAAAATTAAAAGCGTACCTGGCACAAAAAGCATACACCATATTTTCATAGAGGGGGGTACTGCCTACCTGAGTACAGATGTGGGTGTTGTAGTTGTTGATCTTACTAACAAGGTGATACAGGAAACATACGTGTTCACCCTCAACAGTCAAACTGTACCTATAATAGATTACACCGCCGATGACTCCAACTATTATGCTGCCACCCCTTCAGGGCTATACCGTGCACCAAAAAGTTTATATAGTCAGCTGCAAGACTTTGCCGTGTGGACCAACCTGGAAAACACTCGTAATTACAGGTCGCTGGCCAATGTGAATGGTAAGATCTATGTAGCCGATACCATACGTGTATTTGCATTGTCTCAAAATACACTGACCCAGATATACAAATCGACAGCAACAGTAAATCATGTGGATGCAGGCTTAAATTCATTATTGATCAGTGAGTACATACCCAGCAGGTTTGCCGGCAATATCAAGATCATAGATTCAAGCAACCATCTTTCAGACTCATTTAATATAGCCGGGCAACCTGTGCAGGCAGTACAGTTACTCGATAAAAGCTTTTGGGTTGCCGATGCATTTAAGGGTCTGGTAAAACGTACAGATACAAATGCTACGGGGGCTTTTTATCCTAATGGCCCTGGCGACCATAACTCTTACGACATATTTGCTTACAACAAAAACGTTTGGGTGGCACACGGCGGTTATAACCAGATCTATGTGCCCAACAATTCTGGTGCAGGTATATCCAATTTTGCCAACGAAAATTGGACCACTTACCAGGATTTTTCCTACGGTCCTTTTTATGACACCATGAAAGATTTCGTTGCCATCACCAAAGATATACAAGGTGATAGTACTGTATATGCAGGATCCTTTTGGGATGGCCTGTTTGAATTTAAAACGGATTACTCTTACCAGATACTCAAACAGAATTCAATATTCGACCAAAGCTATAATAACCATTCATACCAGGTCATGGGGCTTGGATTCGATCATGAGGATAATTTATGGATGACAATGCTTGGCTCCCTCCCCCACGAACTGTTGGTAAAAACACATGCAGGTCAATGGTATAAGTTTAACGTGAATACTGTGCTAAGTACAAAAGTTTCACGGCCATCGGCTTCCGGTTACCAGAATGCTGCCGGGCCACTCATCATAGACCAGAACGACCAGATATGGTACCAGGGTATATCGGGCGGCGGCGTAATTGTGTACAATTACAATGGCACTCCCGATAATCCTTCTGATGATGTAGCTATGGCTATAAGTATCGGTGCTGGATCGGGCAATTTGCCAAGCAATAACGTGGGCAGTATAGTACAGGATAACAATGGCGATATGTGGATAGGTACCGATAACGGTATAGGAATAATAAGTTGCGCCAGCAGTTATACAACACAACCATGCGATGCCACTATACCAATTGTACAATACGATCAGTATGCAGGATACCTGTTTGCCGGTGAGAACGTGCATGCCATGGCTGTAGATGGTGGGAACCGTAAATGGGTAGGTACAGATAATGGTGTATGGCTGCTATCGCCCGATGCCAGCAAGATCATCTTTCACTTTACAATAGATAATAGCCCGTTACCGGCAAATGCTATTCAAAAGATAACCATCGATCCTATTACAGGCGATGTGTATATCGGTACATCTTTCGGCCTGGTAAGCTATCATGGCACTGCAATAGAAGGGGGTACTACCAATAGTAATGTAGTTAGCTATCCCAATCCTGTACCTAGCGGCTACAGTGGCACCATAGCTATTAAAGGCTTGGTGGCCAATGCTGATGTGCGTATTACTGATATAACGGGCCAGCTTGTGTATCGCACTACAGCGCTGGGTGGCCAGGCTGTATGGAACGGCAAAGACTATACAGGTCACAGGCCGCAATCAGGGGTATATCTTATCTTCGTTACCAATACAGATGGGTCACAGACCTATGCGGGTAAGATGGTGTTCATCCAGTAATATATGTTGCAAAAAACAGGCGGTATCGTATTGCGGTCCATCAAGTATGGCGACACTAGCCTTATATGTACCATCTTTACGGCTGTGTATGGCATACAAGCGTACATGATACGGGGGGTGCGCACTGCAAAAGTACGCAGTAACCGCGCTATGCTGCTGCAGCCTGCTACGTTACTGGATATTGTTGCCGACCACCGCCCGCAGCGCAGCTTGCAAAACATACGCGAATTTCAGCCCGCCTACATTTACCACTCCCTGCAAGAAGAGATCGTGAAGAACAGTGTGGCCCTCTTCACTGCCGAGCTGCTTTTGCGCCTGCTGCCCGAAGCAGCGCCCATGCCTGAACTATTTGATTTCACCTACAATTATTATGTGCAGCTGGATGGCATGCCTGTACGGGAAGTAGCCAATTTCCCGCTGTATTTTATTGTACAGTGCAGCCGCATGTTGGGTTACGATATAAAGGGTAGCTATAGTGCAGACACCCCCCATCTAAACCTGCAGGAAGGTGGTTATACCCGCGAGCAACCATCGTCGCAGCACTTTGCCAGCGAGGAGGATGCAAAAATGCTGGCCCGCCTGCTACGAGTTGAAAGCCTTGGTGAACTGAAGGATATAGAAATGAATGCCGCTATGCGCTACCGCCTGCTCGACTGGTATATGGAATATTTGAACAGTCACACACAGCACCTCGGCAACATTAGGTCACTTGCCGTACTCCGCGAAATTTTACATCAATAGTTCCTGGTAATATTAGGTAGTTTGTCGTGTAAGCCATTCCGGTATTTCCGGCGCCGTATAGTGTTCCATCTGGTACAGCAGGTCATCTATGTTATTGCTGATGAGCAGCATGTTTGCTGTATTTTCTTTTAGAAAACCTTCTGTTACCATGCTCTTATTCAAGGCAGCAAGGCTATCATAATACCCATTTACATTCAGCAGGCCTATTGGCTTGCGGTGCAGCCCAAGTTGTCCCCATGTCAGCATCTCAAAAAACTCTTCCATAGTGCCCCATCCGCCAGGCATAGTTATTACCGCATCACTTAGCTCATGCATCTTTAGTTTCCGCTCGTGCATATTACTCACCGTTACCAGTTCTGTAATGCCGGTATGTACTATTTCCACTGTTTTCAGAAAACCCGGTATTACGCCGGTCACAAGGCCACTATTTTCAAGTACGCCATCTGCAATAGCGCCCATCAAACCTGCTTTTGAGCCGCCGTATATCAGCTTTATTTTTCTCGCTGCCAGCGTAGCGCCTGCCTC
>JABDEZ010000106.1 GCA_013286835.1 Bacteroidota bacterium | reverse complement strand
TAGAGCTGAAAAGGATATTGGACGAATCTGGCAGTTCGCTCTCCATAATGATACCCCGACAGGCCGATTTCGAAATAAAAGATGGCAAACAAACAAATGGCGATGGCAGGCTGCAACTGCAATTCGTAAAGGCCCTTAACGACGAGATGTCTGTCATTATACTGGGCAATACCGAAACCAGCACCAGCAATGACTATAGCGGGTATGCCCAGGCAAAAATACATATGGAAGAGCAGCACGAGATCACCCTCAGCGATCTGGCATATGTCACTAATACCCTCAACCAGCCCAAATTCTTGCAAATACTCGCCAGCTATGGTTATCCTGTTGCAGGTGGCCGTTTCTCTTTTGTAAAAAATCTTGACCTGCAATACTTGAAAGAAAGAATGGGTATAGACATGCAGGTGGCCAAAATGGTACCTGTAAATGAAGAATACTGGTACAATACCTATGGTATCCCTATGCCGGGATAGTATATGATAGTAATAGTTGTCACATTATTTTATCACATTCCCTCCCAATTTCTATTTTATGAACTCTCCGTTCGCAAACATATTTACTGCACTGCAGCAGCAGGTACAAGCCCAGGTACCAGATATTATCTATATAGATCAGGACCTCGGCCAGCTCCGTACAGACAAAACCAATACCCGCCCACCGGTGCAGTGGCCCTGCCTGCTTATAGATTTTGAAGACTTCAACTTTGCAGATATGGGTAATCTTGTCCAGTCGGCCGATGGTACAGTAGTGCTGCAGCTGGGTTTTGCACCCTACAGCAGTAGTGCCGCAACCACGCCAACCACCTACGTGCAAAAAGCCATTGTTTACTACGATGTGGAATGGGCGCTCCATAAAGCCATGCAGGGCTGGGCGCCCGGTACCAGTTATGGTAGCCTCACCCGCATAGCCACGGTCACCCAAAAGCGCACAGATACCATCCGCGTCCGCGAGCTGCGCTACCGCATAGCCTTCCAGGACTACAGCACAAAAGTTGCACTGCAAACGGTTCCGGCTACACTCGTTACCCAAATGGAATGAGAATATATACAAAATATAGAGCGTAGAAATTCAATTGATAAAAAGCGAGATAAAATATTTTGCTACCTTTGCGCAAGTTTATATTCCGCTATACTACCTATTGAATGACAAGCAGAAGAATGTTTCATACACAAGAACGCAGGGATGTTAGGCTTACAAAAGCGGTAGAATGTAGCAGAGATAATGCATGGTTAGGTACGGCATGGTATTTTTGGTATCATGAAGATGATGCAATATCTTGGGGTAATAAATCGAAGAAAAGAACAGGGTACTATGAAATTTATGAAGCGGATATTAACAGAGAAAACATTTTAGATACGGTTTTTAATGAGGAAAGCTATTTGTTTTGGTTAAAACAAATAGAAAAAGTAAAAAAAATTCTCTTAATGGCCGGAGAAAAGCCGACATTAAAAGAATTGAATGAATATTTTAAAAGAAAGGATATATGGACACGTTTTAGTGGAGTCATGTTTCAGGATATTTCTTTTAATGCAGATTATTTTATAATAAAATATTTTCAATATAAGAAACGGATACAATTAGCAGTATACGATTATTCAATAGTATCAAACTTTAACCTTCATTTCGAAGGAAAGTGTACTTAAAATATTAACCATGGTAGACTTAAAAGAGCTGGAGAAAGAAATTGACGCTCTGTTGGAAACAGAGACTCCGGAGACGCTTAAAAAATGGTTGTTGGAGTACAGGAATGAAAATTTAGAAACCTATATGGGATTAGGTTCATATTTTCGATCACCTCTAAAATTAGAAACATGTACTATTCAACCAACAAAGCCACAAAATATATTTGATTCAACAAATGATGATAGTTGCGATCATAAATATGCAAATGCCGCTTAATGGACACTAACGAACAAGTAAAGTTACGTTTTAAGGGAGTTGATTTTCCTCAAGTGCAACTGAATTCTATACAACCTTATGTCGAAAGTGAAGACAACAAGGTCAAAGTCGAAATAGTTCCACGATTTTTCTTTCCTAATGGCCCGAATAACGTATTTAAGATTGTTATACAAGTAGATGTTTCGGCAGAAAATTATTTTAATCTAAGAGTGATAGGCGTCGGCACATTTGAATTGTCTATTGAGGATGTAAATGAAGAAGAAAGAAAAAGATTTATTAATGCAAATTCCACAGCTATAGTATTTCCTTATGTTAGGGCGTTCGTTTCTCAAATCACATCAAATGTGGGAAATGTTGTGACACCAATTATATTACCAACAAGATTTTTTTAAAGGTGATCTTGAAGAGATTGAACAGACAGCCCAACCCGAATTATTTAAAAAAGCAAAAGAAATTGATTAAATCTCTTTTGCTTTTTTAAATAGCGTATTCAAATCAATAGTACTACCATTTCATAAAAGGCCATTGCTTTCTAAAATAGGCCACAGGTGGCTCTAACTCTTTCAGTTCAGCAAACCGTTCTGTACCACCATCAATTATACCCGGCAAAGTTTCTACCGACAGGAAGAATTCCAGGCTCATCAGCTTTATGATCACCTCATACCGTTTTTGGGTTAGGTAGCCATAATAGTAGTACCGGTCTGTAATGCACCAATTGCGCCGCGCCAGCAATCGCAGGTCGCGGCCTTTCTTTTTAAGGTTGCCCGGCGTGTCACCGGTAGTAAAAAGGGCATCGAATTTTTGTTTTCCACGCATAAAAAAAGTGATAGGGGGAACAAATGTAAGGTGCCTTTTTATATACCCTTTGGGAAGAACTCAACACAATAGGTGTGGATAAGCCGCGTGAGTGAAGAAGGGTATAGGATGTAGGTGTTTTTGAAAATGTGTATTAGTTTTTCATATGTAAATAGAATGCCAATTACTGTAATCCTCCAAATCAACTTATCTTAGCCCCATGGCTGAAAAGAAACTTTTTTTTGCTGGATGCTATGGCGCTCATATACCGTGCATACTATGCACTGGTGCGCAGCCCCCCGCATTACCAGCAAGGGGCGCAATACCAATGCCCAATTCGGGTTTACCAATACATTGATCGATCTTATTAACAAAGAAAAGCCCACTCATCTGGCAGTGGTATTCGATACCAGCGCACCTACAGAGCGCCATACCGATTTTACCGCCTACAAAGCCAACCGCCAGGATGCTCCTGAAGACATAATCTCTGCCATCCCCGATATCAAGAACATAATAAGAGCATTCAATCTTCCGTGCATGGAAAAGGATGGGTTTGAAGCTGATGACCTGATCGGTACCCTGGCTATTGAAGCTGCCGAGCTAGGCTATACCGTATACATGGTAACCCCCGATAAAGACTTCGGGCAGATCGTGCGTGAGAACATATACATGTACAAGCCGCCCTTCATGGGCAATAAAGAGGAGATACTTGGCCCGGCCGAAGTATGTGCTAAATGGAGTATAAAAAGAGTTGACCAGGTAATAGACATCCTGGGCCTCATGGGAGATGCTGTAGATAACATTCCCGGCATTCCTGGCATCGGTGAAAAAACTGCTGCCAAGCTCCTCGCTGAATACGATAACATCGAGAACATGTTGGAGCATGCCGACGAAATAAAAGGATCGGTAGGCGAAAAAGTGCGCAACAATCGCGAGCTGGCTATAATGTCAAAAAAGCTCGCTACCATCATCACCAATGTACCGGTTGCATTTCACGCAGAAGATTTCCGTGTTAAAGAGCGTAATATAGAAGTACTTACAGAGTTGTTTACAGAGCTTGAGTTTAAAGCACTAGGCAAACGTGTACTGGGCGATAGCTATAATGTATTCGATAATAAACAGCAAGCCCCGGCAAATGGCCCTGTAGATCTGTTTGGCAACCCCATACACCAGAAGGCCACTACATCGCCCATGGTTACTGCCGCTCTTGCTGAAGACAAAGTGGAGGAAGAAGAGCCATTGCCGTTGAATGTAAATAATATAGACAACACCCCGCACAGCTACCACCTCACTACCGGCAATGCTATTGATGAACTGATAGTACTACTGCAGCAGCAAACAGAAATAGCTTTCGATACCGAGACCACAGGTACCGATGCCAACCTTGCTGATATAGTTGGTATGAGCTTTAGCTGGGAGAAGGGAACAGGTTATTACATTCCCCTGCCTGCTGATAAAGACGGCGTATTGGAAATACTCAACCGATTCAAACCTTTGTTTGATAAAGAGGAAATACTATGGGTAGGTCAGAATATTAAGTACGATATGCTGATGCTGAAGTGGTATGGATTTGCCCTGAAAGGTAAAGTGTACGATACTATGCTGGCTAATTACGTAATAGAGCCTGAAGGCAAGCGCAGTATGGATGTGCTGAGTGTGAAATACCTCAGCTATCAGCCGGTGTCTATAGAAACACTGATAGGCAAAAAAAGGTAAAGGACAAATAAGCATGCGCGATATAGCGCTAGAAGAAATAAAGGAGTATGCTGCCGAAGATGCAGATGTTACCCTGCAACTGAAACATGCATTCGATCCCCTGCTGGACAAACAGGAAGTACGTAACGTTTTTCAGGATATAGAAAATCCATTGGTACCGGTACTGGTAGATATTGAATATGAAGGTGTGGGCGTGGATGTAGAATTCCTGCGCGATTATTCTGTAGCCCTGGAGCGCGACATACGCATTGCTGAAGAGAATGTGTTCAACCACGCGGGAGTGAAGTTTAACCTGGGTTCACCAATGCAGCTGGGCAAGATATTGTTCGAGCATATGAAAATAGATCCCGGTGCCAAGAAAACCAAAACGGGTCAATATGCAACAGGCGAAGATATTTTAGCAAAACTGCGCAACAAGCACCAGGTGGTAGAAGATATACTGGTATATCGCGAACTAAGCAAGCTGAAGAGTACTTATGTAGATGCATTGCCTACGCTTATCAATCCGCGTACTGGTCGTTTACACACATCGTTCAACCAGGCGGTAGCTGTTACGGGCAGGCTCAGCAGTAACAATCCCAATCTGCAAAACATACCTATAAAAACCGACCGTGGTCGCGAGATACGCAAGGCATTCATACCACGCGAAGGTTGTGTATTACTTTCTGCTGATTACTCGCAAATAGAACTGCGTATAGTAGCAGCAATCAGTGGAGATGAAAATATGATAGCTGCATTTAAAGAAAACAAGGATATACATACTGCTACAGCTGCCAAAGTGTATGGCGTTGCAGAAACAGATGTAACAGTAGATATGCGCCGTGCAGCCAAGGCCGTGAACTTTGGTATTATTTATGGGCAGAGTGCTTTTGGCCTGGCCGAAAATCTAGGCATAAGCCGCAGTGAGGCCAAGACAATCATCGATAATTACTTTACCCAATACCCTTCAGTAAAAGGGTACATGGATACATCTATTAACTTTGCAAAAAAGCATGGTTATGTACAAACCCTGCTGGGTCGCAAACGCTGGCTGCGCGATATATATAGTGCCAACCAAACGGTGCGTGGATATGCTGAGCGCAACGCCATAAACATGCCGGTACAGGGTACCGCTGCCGACATGATAAAGATGGCCATGATAAATGTACACAAAGCATTAAAAACAAATGGCCTGCGCACAAAAATGATACTGCAGGTGCACGATGAATTGGTGTTTGACGTGCCCGAAGATGAAGTGGACACAGCCCGCGAAATAATACGCGATGGCATGCAGAGTGCAATGGCACTCCCACACTACGTACCCATAAATGCAGAAACAGGTACCGGTAATAACTGGTTGGAAGCGCATTAGTATAACGTAGGGACTGGTTTATCCCCGCCCTCCTCGCGGTGGATATTGTAAATGAAATCTTGTAAGGGCAGGGTTATCCCTGCCCTTACAAGATTTGAACTTGCGCTTCACGACCCTGTAGGGGTCGCCGCTTTGTAGCTCTGTCGCATAAATAACATCAGCACCCTGTAGGGGTGCCCCGTACAAAATACATGCGTAATCCTATTTTAGAAACTAACTTTAGTCCGTAATCATTCAAACAGAATTTAACGCTCACAAACTTTTCAACAAGTAACAATGTTTTTCATCCTCTCAAAAGTCTTACTCTACTTTATTTTCCCGCTAACATGGGTAATAGTGCTGGCCATTTGCAGCATCGTAGTAAAAAATACTAGAAGGAAAAAGAACCTGCGCATTGCTGCAGTAGTTATATTTTACTTGTTCAGTAACAATTTTCTGCTCAACCTGTTTGCTCGGGCGTGGGATGCGCCACCGGTTACACTGCCTGTAGGCAGTCATTACAGTTGTGCCATTGTGCTCGGCGGTTTCACCAGCGCCGATAAAAATGAACAGGGATATTTTAATACTGCCGCCGACCGTTTTATACAAGGGGTTAAGCTGTACAAACAAGGTATTGTGAGCCATGTGCTCATCACTGGTGGCAATGGTAATATTATACCCGGTGCTTATCATGAGGGTGCATGGGCCGGGCAGCAACTTGCTGCAATGGGTTTACCACCCGAGGCTATATTGGTAGAAAACAATTCCCGCAACACGTTGGAAAATGGTGCTTTCACCAGGCAGTTATTGTTAGATACTCACCTTGCCCCACCCTACATACTCGTCACATCCGCATTTCACATGCGCCGTTCCCTCATGGTGTTTCATCGCGAAGATCTGCAGGTTATACCCTATCCATGCAATTATACTGCCGGCCGCTACCAACTCTCAGTATTCGATTTGATACCTGGCTCAGAAGCGCTCAATACCTGGCCCTACTACATAAAGGAAGTGATTGGCTATGCTGTGTATTGGGTGAAGGGGAAGTAGTTATAGTAAACTGTATCAGAGTCAACTAGGTTCTCATTTGATCCACTACTTCTTTGTGCTCCTTATTATCACACCTACTACCATAGCCAATAAACCGATAACTACGCCCGATATAATCCCTATCACAGGTCCTACTAGCAACATAGCCTCTTGTGGATCTATATTCCCCATTTTCAAACCCATTTCTGCCTCTTGTGGGTGGTGAAGCAGATAGGTAGGAGCAAAGAGCACATGCATGCCTGTTACCCACACGCAATTTACCAAGCCCAGCACAAACCCATGTCCGAAAAACGATTTGGTTGCGTTCTTTCCTATCAGGTAGGCGCTTATTAAAATTACAATGGGCCAAAGCACAAAGTCCAGGCTGGCGGGGATAAAGAAAACAGTACCTATGGCCATAGCAAGCCCCAATAACGATAATGCGAAAATGAGTCTCCAGTTCATACGTTCCTTAATTTAGTCTTTAAAACTATAAAGATAATTCCATCAATCAAGGCTGTCTTTTCCTCATTAGGTCTTTGCATTGCCATTTATATCTTCTGCACCAGCATTTCATGCCTTCACCCCTATTATTTTAAGTATAAAGAAGCGCTGTTTACTATTGTATATCATTAACTTTTTAAAATACTGTATCTATGAAAAGAAGTGATTTTATTAAAGGTATTAGTCTTGCAGGTATTGGCAGCATGCTGCCATTTAGCCACACTAAAGCAGATCCTGTAGCTGCTAAAACATCAGGTACGTGTGTCCTTATTCCGCAGGAAACCGCTGGCCCCTATCCGTATGACCTCAGTAGTAACTCTTCCATGTACCGGCAAGACATAACCGAAGGCAATCCGGGTACTCCGCTCACACTTACGCTTACAATAGTAAATGTAAATAACAACTGCGCCCCGCTCAGTAACGTGCGTATAGATATATGGCATTGCAACAAAGATGGTTACTACTCAGAGTATGCTAACCAGCCCGGTTACCTGGGTACCGAAAGCTACGTAGGCGATACCTTTTTCAGGGGCATACAACTTACAGACAGTAATGGCCAGGTTACCTTCAAAACAATTTATCC
>JABDEZ010000105.1 GCA_013286835.1 Bacteroidota bacterium | reverse complement strand
CGGCTTTGTACTTCTATATTTATCGAAACAATTCGGCAATGAGTGAAGACAATAAACATATTCTTTCTGAAGAGCTTCTCAATCAAATCAGGTACTTCATTCAGGATAAAGATGTTACCAGAGTGAGCAGGAATTTGAGGCTGGTGTTCTTTGGTTATCTGAGATTTCAGACAACTGGGCTTGATGTTGAATTTGATGCGGTACTCAACGATATAGAAGCAATAATAGATCTCTTGGAAGTTATTGAAGATGAAAGTAAAAGTTGGCGGAGTAAATCAGACTGAGGTCAGCAGAGCGTTACGCTGTATTTTCTTTGCATGCCGCATTCCCTCCAATCATTTGGCATGTTTTCTTGGGAGAAGGTTTTAGCTCTGTAATCACAACCCCTGATAAGAAATTTACTTTTAAACATATTTTATTCTTCTACATTTAATATGATACTTCACTAATTTTTTTTTATACACTACAGACTTATTGTTTTCTTTTTGAGTGTTTATAAAGATTCCGATAAAAATCCATTAAGTTAGTATTGAACTTATAACGATGATCATACAATTTTGCGGATTATCCGGTAGCGGCAAAACAACCTTAGCCCAAAGAGTAAAAGAATTACTGACTGAACAGAATATTGCTGTAGAAATAATTGATGGTGATGAATATCGCAAGGTGCTGTGCGCTGACCTGAGTTTTAATAAGCAGGATAGAAACACCAATATACGCAGGTTGGCATTTGTGGCTAGCCGATTATCTGCATACAATATAGTAGCTATTATTTGTGCCATAAACCCGTATGAAGAAATAAGACAAGAAGTGAGTGCCCTATACCCAAACGTAAAAACTGTTTTTATTGATTGCCATCTTGAAGAACTTATAATTCGTGATACCAAGGGGTTGTATAGTAAGGCCCTGCTACCTGATGGACATCCTGAAAAATTATTAAATCTAACAGGAGTGAATGACCCATTTGATATACCACTTGATGCTGATCTTATTATAAAATCCGATGAGGAAACAATAGAAGAATCCGCAAGCAAATTGATGGATTTTATCTTGATTAATAATTACCCTTGGATATTAGAGTTGAAAGAATAATCAACATTGATCATGTTAAACGGTTGAATTGTGCGGATGTTGTACCTACCTGATTGGTTGTAATTGTAGCTCATGTGCTGTAATATCTTAGCGTAAAAATTATCTATTTCCATACCTGACGGCTCAGCCATATTGATGATGTTATCATAAAGAGTATTCTTGACTGCATAGGCATAGGCTCCTACGATTTGATTCCTGAAAAACTTTTCTACAAGGCCACCAAAATAAAGCATATCCCAGTCGTTCAATACATTTTGATTTTGTGCTAAAAGGTGATCAGGGTTAGTTAAAAAAACAACATCATCTTCCAGAATTAATACTTTTTTATAGCCTCTTTCTTTTGCCAATTTAATGCATTTGAGATGTGATGCCTGGCATGAAAGTGATCCTAGCAAGTATTTATGATCATGCTTAATAAAATTACGGTACAATATTGTATCTGGTAGTTCAGTTAGTTGAATGGCATCTACCCTTTCAAAATTGATAATACCATTTTGGTTGAATTGGCGAAGAATTTGCTCATTTCTATTTACATCTTTTTTGAGATTAATGTAAAAAATCTTGTCAAAGTAAGCGTTGAGCGTCAAAGGGGTATTATTGAATGTGGACATTGCGGTTCTATTGAATGGTAAAAGCTGCTACTGTGTTACTAGTAATAGAATCCATGAGGATACCACGTCCAGTTGCGGCTAATGTTTTGTATGAATCAAAGACCATGTTATTAGTAGTTGTTACTTTTACCGTAGCAAATTCATTCACATTTACCTGCTTATTATCCTGATATTTTCCAAAAGATTCATTATCTATTTTATGCAGAATCTCCGTTACCTTACAGGTGGTAGTTGCCGTATTGATCCTTAGAATATAATTAGCATTTAGTAGTAATGGATTTTGCACATCCAACCAACACATATCTATCACAAGCTCATTGCTCATGCTCGGTTTGTTTTGCAGGGGCGAGAGCACGTTTCCTCTTTCTAGTTTTAAATTTCCTGTAAATGTAATCTGTATGTTTTGCCCTGCATGTACCTCTTCAACCGTCTCGTAACCGCTTATTATTTTCTCTATAGTTAATTCATATCCTTGAGGATGAGCCACAACCCTATCGCCTGCTTTTATTTGCCCCGCAACCAGTTTTCCTAAATAGTAGCAATCATCAACATACTGAATAGGCAACCGCATAGGATTAGAATGTGCCAGGATAGTACTTTCGCAATCCTCCAAATACTTGAGTAATGAACCCCCTTGATACCAATTCATTTCGGTGGAATGAAAAGTAACGTTATCACCACTAAGCGCAGACATGGGTATGAAGGTTACACCTGCTAGTTGCAGGTTATTACTTAGTGCTAAAAATTTCGTTTTTATAGCGGTGAAAACGCTTTCATCATACGCCATCAAATCCATTTTGTTGATGGCAACAACAATATGTTTCATTTTCAGGAAAGATGCCACCAATAAGTGCCGTTTAGTTTGTGACGTTATACCATTTACCGCATCGATTAGGATAATAATAACATCAGCTGAGGAGGCGCCAGTAACCAGGTTTTTAGTATACTGAAAATGACCAGGGGCATCTGTTATAATATACTTTCGCTTAGCGGTTGTGAAATATTTATAGGCAACATCAATAGTAATGCCCTGTTGTCTTTCAGACCGCAAACCATCAGTGAGATAGGCAAGATTTACATCATCAGCCGTTGCAGATATGGATTCAAGAATATCGTCTTTTATATTGTTAGTATCATAAAGCATGCGGCCAATAAGAGTACTCTTGCCGTCATCAACACTACCTGCTGTAATAAATCTGAGTATGTCCATTAGTGTGTTAATTAAAAATAGCCTTTAAGTTTACGATCTTCCATTCCGGCATCAGATATGTTATCATCCATTCTGGTTTCTCCGCGCTCACTAATAGGTGAATTTGCAATCTCATTTATAACCTCATCAATAGTGATAGCTGTCGATGCTACTGCAGCAGTGCATGTCATATCGCCAACGGTTCGGTACCGCACGTGCGTATCTATTATATCATCGGTGTCTTCGGCAATCATGTAATTGCTTACAGCTATAAGGCGATTGTTATAACGGATACATTTACGGTTATGAGAAAAATAAAGAGAGGGCAATTCTATTTTCTCACGACGTATGTAGTTCCAAACATCCAATTCGCTCCAATTGCTGATAGGGAATACGCGTATGTTCTGCCCTTCATTGATGCGACCATTGTAAAGGTCCCATAACTCCGGGCGCTGGCTATATGGTTGCCAGCCACCGCCATTTTCTCTTATGCTGAAGATACGTTCTTTGGCGCGTGCTTTTTCCTCATCGCGACGACCACCGCCTATACAGGCATCAAAACCGAATTCCTGTATCGCATCAAGCAAGGTGTGAGATTGCAGTGCATTACGGCTGGGGAATTTACCTTGAGGTTCTACTAAGCCTTTGTTTATAATTGTATCACTAACCTTTCTTACTATAAGTTTTAAGCCAAATCTTTCAACTAATTGATCTCTAAATTCTAACGCTTCTATGAAGTTATGACCAGTATCAACATGCATGACCGGGAATATAGACTTGGCAGGATAAAAAGCTTTTATGCTCAAATATATGAGCACTGTTGAATCCTTGCCTCCTGAAAAAAGCAATACCGGTTTTTTAAACTGGGCTGCTGTTTCCCGCAGTATGTAAATGGCTTCAGCTTCCAATTGGTCTATGTGATCCATAACTTTTATTTAAAAAAAGCATTTTCGTTTTCGTCTACATGAAATTCATTGCAGCTCCCAGCTATGTGATATTTTATTACACCAGCTCTTTCATCGAAGGAAGCATCGGACCGGGTATGCACCATGCAATACAGGGTGGCTACAAGATACTCTTGTTCTTCAATTATTACACGCCAGTAGAGGCCTGTATCGCCGTGTGTAGTATTAAAACGAATCTTGAAATTAAGAGCGTTTTCAGCAATTGCTGTTAGCGTCATTGTACAAAGGTGTTAGGATGTCTAAAAATATTTTAATTTTCATTTAAAGCGCATAAAAACTTAAGAATATTTTTTTGATTTTTAATAATATATCCCTAAATTCACATTGCAAAACGCATCATTCATTCCTAAATCACATCATCATGTCAGCTGCACCAATGGCACCCACAGGCACATTTTGCATTTTCTGTAATCGTGAAACAATTGGTCCGGGCATAGCTGTCACGTGCCGAATTAATGCAGGCCTTATAACAGCAAGTGCCTATTATAGCAGTATTCTTGGCGGCTATGGCCAGACTGTTGATGCTGAATTGTCTGTAGTTGTTATGGGCTGTGATAATACAATCAACACTACAACTCCAGGTGTATCAACGATACTCAATGGATGTACTAATAGTGTTTCAGGTTCGTATTCTACTATCATCAATGGTTTGACCAATAGTGTTCTGGGTTCTAACTCTATTATAGGTAGTGGAGTGTCAAATTATATTAATTCGAATTACAGCACTATTAGTAATGGTAAACAAAATAAGGTGTGTAGTACTTCCTCCACTTATGCATTTATGGGTGGCGGTTTGGACAACGTGATATGTGGAAGCATTTTTAATTTTGTGGGTAATGGTTTTAGCAATGCTATTTGTAATGGTGAGAAAAATATTATAGGTAATGGTGCAATCAACAAAATTAATAGCGTAGGGACCTTTCTTGACTCTAATACTATTGTAAATGGATGTGAGAACTACATTTGTGGAGATCATTTAAATACTATTATCAATGGTCAGCAAAATTGTATTGGCTGTAACTCAATAAATAACGCGATTATTACTGGGTATCAGAACAACATTTACGGATGCGAGTATAACTTCGTGATGGGTGGGGCATTTAATAACGTTTTAAATACTTCTTCTTGTTTTAGCTTGGTTGGTGCTGGCTCTTCAAACTGTGTTACGGGTAATTATTCTGGTGTATTTTCAGGATTGAATAATTCTGTCAGCGGTAATTATCTTAACATAGTTGGTGGCTGTAATAATACGATTTCTACCTGTTTTTCTTCTATTGGGGGTGGAGAGTGTAATAATATAAGCAGCTGTATTTCCTATATTGGTGGTGGTATATTTAATAATATCGCGAGCAATTATTCATTTATTGGTGGTGGTGATGGGAACCAGGTTTCGGGACCTTATAGTAATGCCATAACTGCCGGGTCGGGGAATATTATATGCAATACCCATGGTGGAATTATTGGAACAGGGATTTTTAATTTGATTTGTTCTCCATCTTCTGGGATACTTGCGGGATGCAATAATAAGATTTATACAGGAAGCGATTATTCTTTTGTGGGAGGTGGAAGAGCGAATAGTATTTGTGTGACTTCTCCCTATTCTGTTATTGCCGGTGGTTGTACGAATACCATATCTGGCGAATATTCAAATATAGGTGGCGGTTCAGCTAATGTTATTAGCTCACTCGGCAACCGTGCCGTAATTGCCGGTGGCTTTGGGAATAATGTTTGCGGTACTTATTCGGCAATATTGGGTGGTTTAGGAAATCTTGTAGAGAGTGGTTATTCCAGCATTTCGAGCGGTAACAGCAATGTCGTTTGCAGTGATTATTCGGGAGTAGTTACCGGTTTTGAAAATAAAATATTAACCAGCAGTAGCTATTCATTTATTGGTGGTGGCCGCATAAATTGCATTGAGTCTGCTGCTAAATATTCTGTTATCGCAGGCGGTTTTCAAAATACTAGTTCCGGTTATTATTCAACAATTGGAGGTGGATTAGGAAACCAGGTTACAGGAAGAGCAGGAACAGTAGGTGGTGGTAATGGAAGTTGTGTATGGTCTGATTTTTCCACTGTATCTGGTGGCTATTTTAATGTCATAAAAGATAACGCTAATTCTGTTATTGCTGGTGGCACCTATAATTGCGTTTGGGCAGGCGGGGACTATTCAGCAATACTTGGTGGCACTCAGAATCTGATACAGCATAGATTTGCGGCTACGTTTGGCGATTCTGTCAGCTCTGTTGCTCCTAATACTCTCCATGTGGAGTGTTTGAATGCTATACGTACACCCGTTTACCCAGGAGGTCCGGTTACATTTCCTACAGGTACACTATATTACGTAGATACTTCTATTGCTCCACCGCCAGTTGGTGCTTGTAACCTTTATATTGCTTAAAATATTGTTTAATTCAATTGATTTTTTGTGAGAACATGGATAATTATTTTTCTTCTTTTCCCATTCACTATTGATGCGCAGATCATCACAACCTGGGCTGGTCAAGGTTTGGGAGGAGGTACTGACGGATTGGGGGATGGCTTACATCAGGATTCTGCAATATTTTACGATCCGGGAAGTCCTTTTTTCGATAAAATGGGGAATTGTTATATTGCCGATGTATTAGGTTATAGAATAAGAAAGATCGATACATTTGGCGTTATAACTTCTATTGCTGGAACTGGAAGTGCCGGATATAATGGTGACGGCGGCTTAGCGGACACTTCTAAATTAAATGAACCAGGTGCAGCAATTACGGATTCGATTGGTAATATTTACATTGCAGATGCCATCAATCACAGAGTACGAAAAATAGACCATATTTCTGGTGTCATTTCAACTATTGCTGGCACAGGGATACAGGGTTATAGCGGCGACAATGGACTTTCTATTAACGCAAAATTAATTTCTCCGACCCAAGTGTGTTTTGATAACAATGGCAATCTATTAATATTAGATAACACTACGGTTCGAAAAATAAATAAGTCAGGTATAATTACCACAATAGCAGGAAATGGGAATAGCACTTATATTTCTACTGTCAATGGTGGTCTTGCAGACACGTCTGCAATTGGTGCAACATCTGGTATTTGTCTAGATAATCATGGAAATATGTTTATATCTGACTTTCATAATGTTAAAATTTATGAAGTAAATAATTTCGGAATAATAAAAACAATTGCGGGAACGGGTATGGGATATTTATACAATGGTGATAATATACCTGCGTTGAGTGCCCAGATATCCCCCTCTAATGTTAAAATTAATCCAAAGGATGGATATTTGTATTTTAATGATAATTCCCCTAACAATAGGATACGTATGATAGACAGTGCCGGTGTAATACACACTGTTGCTGGTAATGGATCAAATACATATTCAGGCGATAATGGACTCGCTACTTCTGCTGGTATACCTAATCCTGGCGGAATAGGATTTGACAATTGTGGGAATCTATATATATCGCAGGTTGGCAGCCCGGCTCGCATACGCAAAGTAACCTTTGATACGAGTTGCCATATACATGCTGCACAAACCGGTGGTGATACTACAAAAACGGGTATACAAAATATTAATGCCAATAATATAGAAATATATCCTAATCCCGCGACGGATGTTTTGCATATAGAAGTACTACAAAGCATCCAATATAGGCTAATGAATATAGTAGGTGCTGTGGTGCTGCAGGGAGTGCTAAAGGTAGGAAGTAATAGTTTGGATGTAACTCAATTAACTTCAGGGATGTATGTAATAGAGCTAATTAGTAAAGAAGGCAGGATAATAAGGAAAGTTTTAAAACAGTAATTCACCATACCTATGAATATCATTTTCCAGATCGATGTCGGCATTGGTAAGAATATAGCTGCAACGGCTGTATGTAAAGCAATAAAGAAACAGTATCCTGACGACAAGTTGATTGTGGTAGCAGGTTATCCAGAAGTTTTTTTGTGTAATCCATATGTTGACAAAGCCTTAAATCATAATGGTCTTAGTTATTTTTATACGGATCATATAGAGGGCAAACA
>JABDEZ010000104.1:100-7934 GCA_013286835.1 Bacteroidota bacterium | reverse complement strand
AGGTTTGAATGCTGTTAACGTAAAAGTTATCTAGTCATACCGTGCTTTAAGTGATTAAAAAAGACATGCTTTTTAGCATGTCTTTTTTCATTTAGACCAATACCAGTGCATCCCCTCCCCTATTTTGTTCGTAACTTAGTAATATGAGCCGCTCCTATGCCGACCTACCCTTACATTATGGACAAGTACCACCTTGGCTGTACCAGCGTATGAGTAAACTTGGCGGTGCTATTACCGAGGCTATAATTACTGAATACGGACGTAGCGCTTTTTTGCAGCGCATCAGCGATCCTTTCTGGTTCCAGGCACTGGGTTGTGTGCTAGGTATGGACTGGCATTCATCGGGCATAACCACATCTGTTATGGGTGCACTGAAGCGTACCATGAATGAACGCAGCCATGAACTGGGCATATACATATGCGGCGGAAAAGGCAAACATTCTCGCGAAACGCCTAATGAACTGATGACCATCGCCAATATTACCGGGCTTGATGGTAACCAATTGGTGCGCAATAGCAGGCTAAGCGCTAAGGTGGATAATACTGCCATACAAGACGGGTTTAATATATACCTGCATTCCTTTATTGTGAGCAGCGATGGTGAATGGGCGGTAGTGCAGCAGGGCATGAACAATGCAAATGGTATGGCACGCCGCTACCACTGGCACTCTCCGGCCATCAAATCGTTTGTAGATGAGCCACATGCCTTTATTTATGGTGCCAATCAAGGGCAGATTATAAATGTAACAGACCATAATGCGGATACTACCCGGGCAGGCATACTGCAACTTACACGCGAAGACCCGCAGCTTTTGATGCAGGAAGTACACAAACTTACCATGCCCAACCATCACGATGTATGGGCTGAGGATGTGAACCTGAAAAGATTAGGCAGCGTGCTGGCTGTAGCACATGAAAAAGAAGCCCTGGATATGGAGACTTTGTTGCTGCTTGAAGGTGTAGGCCCACGCACGCTGCAATCACTGGTGCTGGTGAGCGAAGTAATACACGGCACCCCATCTCGGTTTACAGACCCTGCCCGCTTCTCGTTTGCCCACGGCGGCAAGGATGGCCATCCCTTCCCTGTGCCTACTATGGTATATGACGAAACGATTAGTACCTTACAACATGCAGTGCAACGTGCCAAACTGGGGCAAACAGACAAAAATGAGGCTATAAAAAACCTCTCGAAAGCGGCTCAGCAACTGGAACAAAATTTTATACCCAACAACAACTTTGAGCGCCTTGTAGAACAGGAACGCGACAACTCATGGAAATATGGCGGGCGAACTGTAATGGAGAAAGCACAGCCACCTAAGAAGAATAATGGTATGCAGTTAAGGTTGTTTTAATAGCAATATGCTTCCTGAATAACGCAACAACCCTGATCATACACTAAAAAGTCTGCCCAAAGACAGCAGTTCTTGTTTATTATTGATTATAGCCCCCTATCGATCCTCCATTATATTCTACTCATTGATAGGCCACCCTTCTAATATATGACAATTCAAAGTTTGAATTTAAGTCATAATGCTTTTTATAATTAAGTAATTATTAAGGAAATACAAGAACCAAAAAAGAAACACGGTAGTAATAATTTGATAATATAAAAAGCTAACAAAAGAGAGTTCTTTTTAAGTGTTTTGTGCCATCAATCACACAACACTTAACTCCACAGGTAAATCTCTCAAAACATGTTAACAACATTAAATGCAATTACACTTCCGTTTATTGGAGAAGTAAATTTAAGAATTTTACTTATTTTTCTGTTCTGCCTGCTCTGCGTGGTAGCCTTTGAATTTGTAAACGGCTTCCACGATACTGCAAATGCCGTCGCAACGGTCATTTACACACGGGCACTAAAACCACAAATAGCTGTGCCATGGAGTGGTGCTTTCAACTTCCTGGGGGTGTTTGTTGGTGGTGTTGCCGTAGCTATGGGTATATTAAAGCTTGTACCCTTGAACGAATTGATGGTTTTACCGGTACAAGTAGGCGCTTGTATGGTTATCTCAGTATTGTTAGCATCTATTATCTGGAACCTGGGTACCTGGTATTTAGGAATACCCTGCTCTAGTTCACACACATTAATAGGTGCTATGATAGGTGGTGGTCTGGGATTCACCTATTTTTATGGTGGCGCTGGTGTAAACTGGGGCAAAGCGGGTGAAATCGGTATGTCACTGATCCTGTCGCCGGTATTTGGATTTGGTGCTGCAGTGCTGCTCATGCTGTTCTTAAAGCATGTTGTAAAATCGCATTCATTATTTCATATACCACAAGGCCCCAATGATAAACCACCTATATTCATTCGCCTGTTGTTGATAACCACTTGCACCTTAGTTAGCTTTTTCCATGGCAGTAATGATGGACAAAAAGGTGTTGGATTACTGATGCTAATACTTATTGCCTTCCTGCCAGCCAAGTTTGCTATAGACCATTCAGTACCAGACAATAAAATAGTAATGGCACTCAATAACACCCAGCAAACCTTGCAAAAGACCTTACTGGCCAATCCTGCAAAACAAACTGATATTAATACCTTAAATGCATTAATTACTACTACAAAAGAAGACCTGGCCAATAAGAATTCAACCGATCCCAAACTTACATTTAAAGTAAGGAAGGAGATACAAACCGTAAATAAAACAATAAAAGGTTTTATTGCAGACCCCAAGATGACTATCCCGGCAACTGATAAAGCAGAATTCCACACAGCTTCCAGTGAACTGACCAGAGTAACTGACTTTGCACCCATATGGGTTATTGCAACCATTTCTATTTCACTCGGTATTGGTACCATGATAGGTTGGAAACGTATTGTTGTAACAATAGGAGAAAAAATAGGCAATGAACATCTTAACTATGCACAGGGTGCCACATCAGAAATAGTGGCAGCTGCTACCATAGGGCTTAGTACAGGCTTTGGATTGCCAGTGAGCACCACCCATGTACTTTCAAGCGGTATAGCAGGTTCCATGGTTGCTTCAGGAGGCTCAAAGAACCTGAATGCGGGAACTCTGAAGAACATTGCTATGGCATGGATATTAACCTTGCCGGTATCTATAGCATTAGCATTAGGGCTATTTTTCTTATTCCATTTATTTGTTTAATTTTTTCAATAAGTATAGCTTTAAATCATTGCAGATAAAGAGGCTAACAAGGTTAACAAAGCATCAAATAATATTCAAAACAACATTTTTTAAATAAATAAAAATGAAACAGATAGTTGTTGCCACCGATTTTTCAAGCTGCGCCAGTAATGCAATGGAATATGCCGTAGATCTGGCAAAGATCCTGAACATAGAGCTTTGTGCCATCCATGCTATCCATCCCACAGAAGGTGTAGATAACAGCATACAAAATGCGATCTTCATTGAAGATTATTATAATAATAAAAGACGTGCGCTGGCTACCTGGGCCGCTGGTTTTGTAAGCAGGTACCAATATCAGGATGTTAAGGTGACTACCGTTTGCGAGGTCGGCAGCCTGAGCAACGTACTTACAAAATACATTGACAATAACCCGGTAGAACTGCTGGTAATGGGCTCTATGGGTTCTACAGGCATATCAGGCCTTTTCGGTAGCAATGCCAGCATGATGATCTCTAAAACAAGGATCCCTACGCTTGTGATACCTCTTGAAACCAAATTTAAATCTGCACCGGTAATAACCCTGGCCACTGATTTTACTACAGATTTGTCACCAGAAGATGTAAATGCGTTGAATGAATTGCTGTTAGCCTTTAAATCAGAGCAACTAAACATACTGAACGTTATTGAAACCCCTGAGTTTAAGACAAATGAAGAGGGTGAAAATAATTTAAAAAGTCTTATCGGTAACGCCAATCTTGAATTTAAGTATATACAGGAAGACAGCGCCAAGGAAGGTATCATGAACTTTATTATAGGTAACAATACCGATATACTATGCGTTGTAAAACATCACCATAATATCATCTATAGGATTTTCAATCGTAGTACGATAGATCAGGTGATGAATAAATCGGTGAAAGCTATTCTTGTTTTACACACTCAAGATTAATTCACATATTCAGCTTTACAGGTACTGGGCGAAGAAAATTCTTCGCCCAATTTTTTTGTCCTATAATGAATTAGGGGAAAAGTTTTTAAACTTTTCCCCTAAACATAAAAAATCTCCAAAACTTTATTGCCTGGAGATTTAATTCTGTGTACTGTGTTTGGCAGTGTGGTGCTTTGTAGCTTCCTTGCCATGATCTTCTGCATGTGCATGGTGGCCATGAGCCAACTGCGCGTGATGTGCAGCTAATTCGTCATTGCCGTCCTGGTGGTGTTTGTGTGCTTCCAGGTGATGTTTGGCAGCTTCTGTGTGATGGTGAGCAGCCTGCTCGTGATGTTCGTGTTTCATAACCTGTATTTTTAATGGTGAGTAATAAAGTTATAGATACACCATTATGCTAATGTTATGAACAGGTTGTGAAAGGGTTAATTGAATAAGTATGAGTATGGGCACAAAAAAACCGTCTCAATTGCTTGAGACGGTTCATAAAGATATTTAAAGAATTAAGCCTTTGCTGCTTTAGGGGCTTTATCAGCCTTTGCAGACAGGTGTATTTGTTTCTTTTCCTTGATACGTGCTGATTTACCAGAGCGTTCGCGCAGGTAGAACAATTTAGCACGACGTACACGGCCTACCTTGTTAAGTACAATAGACTCAATGTTTGGAGAGAAGAAAGGGAAGCAACGCTCAACACCTACACCGTCAGATATTTTACGAACGGTAAAAGTTTGAGTGAAACCACTGCCCTGGCGTTTTAAACAATCGCCTTTAAATGACTGGATACGTTCTTTAGCGCCTTCTATAATTTTATAGTTAACAGTGATGTTATCACCGGCCTTGAACTTAGGATATTCTTTGTTAGCAGTTAACTGCTGATGTATAAAAGCTATAGCTTCCATAATAAAAGATTTTTGGGACTGCGAAGGTATGAAAAGAAATTATTTTGTCAAAATAAAACCTTTATTATTTTCTACCATTTATTTTTAATCATGCATCAGGCCGGGCCTGCGCTCTTCAGTTCGTTTTAAACTTTCCTCATAACGCCATACTTCCACCTTTTTCGGATCGCCCGATAGTAGTACATCCGGCACCTTCCACCCCCTGAAGTCAGCAGGTCGGGTATAAACAGGTGGGGCCAGTAAGCCATCCTGAAAAGAATCTGTAAGCGCTGATGTTTCATCGTTCAGCACACCCGGCAATAGGCGGCCTACCGCATCTACAATTACAGCAGCAGCAAGCTCTCCCCCACTCAGCACATAATCGCCAATAGATATTTCCTTGGTTACAAAATGTTGCCTGATACGCTCATCTATGCCTTTGTAATGGCCGCAGATAATGATCAGATTTCCTTTTAAAGACAGGCCATTAGCCATTTTTTGATCAAACAGGCTGCCATCAGGTGTTACATATATCACTTCGTCATAGGTCCGCTCAGCCATCAGCTTATCCAGCAATATAGCCAATGGTTCGGGCATCATTACCATACCTGCTCCACCACCAAACTGGTAATCGTCAACCTGTGCCTGCTTATAGGGCGTATAGTGGCGCAGGTTGTGGGTATGCACATCCAGCAGGCCCTTGTTTTGGGCACGCTTCATTATAGAATGGTTGAAGGGACTATCCAGCAACTCTGGCACAACCGTTATAATATCTATCCGCATTAATGAAAATTACTTATCCGTGTATATTTCTATCAGCCCTTCGGGCAGGTTCATATGTATCTTCTTTGTTTTCAGGTTCACCTGCACAATAGTTTGCTTCACCAATGGCAATAAAACCTCGTTGCCATTAATATGCAATACTGCCAGCCATTGTGCCCCGGTCTGCACCACATCATCCACCACGCCTATTTCTCCTTTTTCTTTGTCTGCTATTTTAAAACCTATCCATAGCAATGGTGAATCCTCAATATACTGTGCAACGGCATCTTCTTGCACGTATACATGCTTGCTGATGAGTTTTCGGGCTTCTTCCACCACATTCACTTCGTCCAATTGCACTACATACTCCTCGCTATTATTAGGCTTGCAGGCCGTAACAAAAAAGGGAATGTAGCTATCCTTATTCATCTCCAGGAATAATGGATCATCTTTTTTCAACCATTTAGAGTTGCCTGCAACATGGGTCATTACAAGCGCACCCTGCAAACCATTTGTAGCTACGATCTTACCTATACGTATCATAAAGATGGCAAAGGTACAAAAAGCAAAAGCCTGTAGCATTTGTAATTTTTCTGTAGCAGCTTAATGCTTTACAGTACTATCTTACTTATCTAATAAAACGATCCCGGTACATCCTTTTATAAGGTTTGCATCGGGATCGATAATCAATATTTAGTCTCAAAAATGGGTAAAATAAACAGGTTTTATCCCTAATAGACTTTACCGCTGTACTGTGAATTTCATAGTATTACTACCTATTGACGTACTCACTTTCAGAACATACAAACCGGTATTTATCCTATCCAGCGCTATCTTCTTATTCAATAAGTTGTTCTGCACTTCAGCTTCTTCCTTATATACCACCTGCCCCAACACGTTCATCACCTCAATTATAGCGGTTTTACTGTCTGTAACTGAGCCGTAGATAGTGAAGCTACCATCGTTTGGATTAGGATAAAGTTGCAGATCATTGGTTCCAGTTGTAAGAGTACTTACCCCAAGCGTTGCATAAATGCAAGCTTTTACGGTAGCTGGATTAGCACACAACGCACTGCTGTGTACATTCACACAAAGTGTATCCCCATGGTTGAGTGCAACAGTGTATGATGATGAGGTCGCACCACTTATAGCAGTACCGTTCTTTGTCCATTGAAAAGTAGGTGTGGTGCCGCCATTAGTAACGTTCGCTGCGAATGCTGTGCTCAACGCAAGTGTAGCTGCTGCTGGGGTTAATGTAACTGAAGGGGTTACATTAGGGCTCACCGTTACTGCTGTTGTAGCCGTAGATGAACAACCTGCCGCAGTTGCCTTTACTGTATAAGTACCTGAATTGGATACCTGTGCATTGGTAATAGTAGGATTTTGGGTAGTGGCAGTATAACTGTTAGGGCCGGTCCAGCCATAAGTAGCACCAGTAACTGTGCTGGCTGTCAGGTCAAGTGCTGCGCCCACACAAATAGGGCTATTGCTGCCAGCAGCGGGGGCCGCTGGTGACGGATTGACCACAACCGTAACTGTAGCGCCGTTAGATATACAGCCACCCACGTTTGCTTTTACAGTGTATGTTCCTGCATTGGTTGAAGCAGCACTTGTTATTGTGGGATTTTGAACAGACGCTGTATAACTATTAGGGCCTGTCCAGCTATAAGTTGCGCCTGCTATTGTTGATGCTGTAAGGTTCAGGGCTGTTCCTGCACATACAGGACTATTGCTGCCTGCAGAGGGGGCGGCTGGTGGTGTGCCTACAGTAACACCTACGGTAGATGATGCAGATACGCAACCTGCAAGTGTAGCCCTTACTGTATATGTACCGGCGTTAGCTGTTGTTGCACTTGCAATTATAGGATTCTGAATAGACGAAGTATAATTATTTGGCCCGGACCAATTATAGGTGGCGCCGGCTGTTGAACTGGCTGTAAGCGTTAAGGCACTGCCCGCGCAAACAGGACTATTGCTGCCAATGATAGGGGTAGCTGGTGTGGGATTAACGGTAACAGTAACACTACCAGGATTAGAAACGCAACTGACTGTAGATGCTATCACCGAATAAGTACCAGAAGCAGCTGTTGTGGCATTAGGAATAGAAGGATTTTGGCTGAGCGATGAAAAACCATTGGGACCAGACCAGTTGT
>JABDEZ010000104.1:0-90 GCA_013286835.1 Bacteroidota bacterium | reverse complement strand
GTTGTATATAACTCCCGCTATTGTACTTGCTGTAAGATTAATAGTGCCACCTGCACAAATAGGGCCGTTGCCGCCTGCCACAGGTGTAGC
>JABDEZ010000103.1 GCA_013286835.1 Bacteroidota bacterium | reverse complement strand
AGCGCTCAAATATTTTGAGGAGAACCTGGAATTTTCTGATGCCCAATCTGCAGCCTATGTAATGGCTATGAGTGGGGTAGGAAAAGTCTATTACAAAATGGGCAATTTTGATAACGCACGTCAGTACTTGATGCAGGCTCTATACCAGTCGCGCGAAGCGAGTAATGTGGAAGTGCAGATCATCTGTTATTTCTACCTGGGCATGCTCTATATGGATGAAGGTAGCTATGCCATGGCTCACGACTATTTTGATGCTGCATATATGCTGGCTGATGAATTTATGCGGCGTCATGACTTGATGAGCGTACACGAAATGATGAGCGTGCTGTACGATAAGATGGGGGACATACCCAAGGCCTTCCATCACCTGAAGACGTTTGAGAAACTAAAAGAAGAAATTTTTAAACAAACCACGCTGAATAAGCTGCGAAACCTGCAGATAAGGCAACAGACAGAACTGGCGCACAAGGAAAAAGAGGTGGCAGAACGCACTGCATTCCTTAAGCAGCAGTTCATGGCCAATATGAGTCATGAGATAAGAACACCTATGAACGCCATTGTGGGTATGACCCGCCTGCTGTTGGGTAGGGAAACCCGGCCGGAACAGGTGCGCTACCTGGATGCCATACGCATATCTGCAGATAATCTGCTGGTAATTATAAATGATATACTTGATCTGTCTAAGATAGAGGCAGGTAAAATAGTAATAGAAAAGACAGACTTTACCTTGCGCGAAGTGATGCAAAGCATACGAGATATGCTGATGTTGAAGGCCGAGGAAAAGAATATGGAACTGCGCCTCTCTATTGATGACGCAATTCCTAAAAGGCTGGTAGGCGATCCTACACGCATCAACCAGATATTGATAAACCTGGCCGGCAATGCAATGAAGTTTACCGAAACCGGGCACGTAGCCATAAACGCTATGCTTAAAGAGGTAAAGGACGGGCGACAATGGGTGCAGTTTGATATTGAGGACACCGGTATAGGTATAGCTGCAGACTATGTGGACAAGATATTTGACAGCTTTACCCAGGCAGGATCTGATGTGACGAGGAAATTTGGAGGTACAGGATTGGGGCTTACTATATCCAAGCAGCTTACCAACCTGATGAACGGTGAAATATCTGTGAAAAGTGAACTGGGTAAAGGCACTACTTTTTCCGTGCTGATCCCGTTTGAGACATCCATGGTACAGCCTGCATCCCAGCCATCTACTGTAGTTGATGAAGAAATGATGAAGCATCTGGAAAAGGCGAAGCTATTGCTGGTAGAAGACAATGAATTCAACCGCATGGTAGCGGAAGATACGCTGAAAGAAATATTCCCTTATATCACGATTGACATAGCAGTGAACGGCCAGGAAGCAATAAACAGGGTGCAGCAGGAGCATTACGATATAGTATTGATGGATATACAAATGCCGGTGATGGATGGGCTTACCGCTACAAAAAAAATACGCAATATGCCTCCACCGGCAGGTAATGTAAAGATCATTGCCATGACAGCCAATGTGTTGCAGGAAGATGTGAAACAATACCTTATGGCCGGAATGGATGCCTATGTATCCAAGCCATTTATAACTGATGAGCTGATCTTAAAAATGGCATCTGTACTGGCTTGTAATACACTTTCTGGTGAACAGGGGGTACTTGAACCACATACACATACAGGTAACACCAAGGAAATAACCCCGCTGCCGGATAAAATAACAGATATGCATTTCCTGATGCAGTTCACCGGTGGTAAAAAGGAGAAGATCAACAAGTACATCTCTATGTTCCTGGAGAACGCCCCGCAGTTGTTGGCTAAACTGGAGCATGCACTGGAAGCAAAAGATTATACGGCGGTGAAGATAGCTGCGCACTCGCTCAAGCCCCAGCTATCGTATATGGGTGTGAAGGAAGATATAAGCCACGTATCACTTATAGAGCAGACAGCAGGAGAAGCGCATTACGAAAGATTGCCTGAACTTGTAGATATATTGAACCGGGTATGCGAAAAGGCCTTCTGCGAACTGAAATTGGTGGAATAACAATATTAGAGTTATAAAATGTAGAGCCGATTACCATTTGTAAAAAATATAATCCGCAATTACAGGTTCTATGCCGCTGTCCTTTAGCCGCGCATTTATTTGCCCCCGGTGGTAGTTATTGTGGTTAATGATATGGTATAGCACATCGGCATACGTGTTTTGGTAGCCTGTACCCTTGGTATTGTGGTATGTAAACATGGCGCCAAGATCGTTATTGGCAATGATATCAAGGCTTGTTTGGTTATTACTGCTGTTGTCGGCTATTAAAGTGGTCAAATCTGGCAACATCCAGGTATTGAGTGAGTTTTCTTTTTGTAGCATTCTGTTGTTCCATATTTTATGTGCCAGCATCATATGGCTTATAAGCTGCAGCGTGCGCTCATCTGCCTTTGTACTGTTGTCGGTAATAGCGGTTATTATCTTTTCGTTTACTTCCTTGTCAAAAGCAAAAAGTCCTTTAAAGAATGTTTTCATGGTTTGTGTGTTTCCAACTGAAAGTTCTGGAAAAATACGATCCTAAAAGAGATACACTTCACGAAATTTCATGCATAACAGTTGTGATTTGTGTTGGTATTTTTAAAAATTAGAATATTTATAATTCTATTAAAGTCTGTAACTACTCTTTTATTCCCCGGTTTTCCTGTTTGGAAATCCCGGTGATTTTTTTAACTTACCTATTACGTAACTTTGGAGATAGGAGTATGTACATGCAGTATGCTGTTCACCATCGGATACCAACTGCCTGCCACATATTTTTTTGCAGCAATGCTAAACGTTTTAATTTTCTTCAAAGTTTAAGATATTATGAGAAAGCTACTTACCTGCTTCATTCTTTTTGTTACCGTACAGGCGCATGCATATAACAATATATGGCAGCAGGTAAGTAACCAAAACGTGCCGGTTAAAGGGGCAGCCTTTACACACGCCAGCCAGTATGCTGTATTTAGCCTCGATATTACTTATATGAAAGGACTATTGGCGACCTTGCCTGTCAATGCTGCACAGGGACAGGTAATAGAGCTTCCTCAACCAGATGGCACTTTCCGCGCCTTCACGGTGTGGCAAAGTATTATGATGGAGCCCGGACTTGCTAAAAGCTTTCCTCAAATAAAAACCTTTACCGGCGTGGCATTAGATAACGGCAGGGTGAGTGCCAAGCTTGACTTTACAGAATTTGGTTTCCATGCCATGATATTTGATGGAGAAAATACAGCTTTCATAGATCCATATAGCCGTCAAGACGATAACTATTATATAGTACACTATAAGAGGGATGAAGTACTGCCTGTAAATGAAAGAAGTGTATGCCAGTTTAAAAATGATGGCGATAATAGTCCTGCTGGCCCGTCCATAACTATCTCTAATACCTCTAAAACAGGTTTGCCTCAATTATCAAAAATAACCAGTGGCTATCAGTCGCGTACTTACAGGCTTGCGCTGGCATGTTCGCACCAGTATGCAATAGCAGCTACCGGTTCGGCAACTCCTACTACAGCGGCTACCCTCAGCGCAATGACTACCAGCATGAACCGCATAAATGGGGTATATGAAAGAGAATTCTCTATAACAATGGTGCTTGTGGCCAATGATACGAGCATTATCTTCACTACGGCAGCTAATGATCCCTACAGCACTATCAACACAAATGCCGGTGCATTGCTGCCAAAGAACCAGACCATATGCGACGATAGTATAGGTACTGCTAATTATGACCTGGGCCATGTGTTTACCACAGCCGGCGGCGGTCTTTCGCAACTTGGCTGTATTTGCAGGTCTTTTTCAAAGGCTGAAAGTGAGACTGGTTTACCTACGCCTACAGGTGACGGTTTTGATATAGACTATGTAGCCCACGAAATGGGGCATGAATTTGGAGCCAATCACCCTTTTAACAATGGCAGCGATGGCAGTTGCGGTGGCGGTAATATATACACCCCCACAGCATATGAACCTGGAAGTGGTAGCACCATAATGGCATATGCCGGTATTTGTTCTCCCGATGACCTTCAGGCGCACAGCGATCCTTATTTTCACGCTGTAAGCCTCAATGAAATATATAACTACTCAATAGTTGGTAATGGCAGCAGTTGCGCGGTAATAGCAACAACTAATAATACTCCGGCCGGCTTACCTTCTTTTTCAGCAACATATAGCATTCCATACAAAACACCGTTTGAACTGACCGCGCCACAAGCTGTAGATACCGCAGCAGATACACTGAATACCTATTGTTGGGAACAATGGAACCTGGGCGATGCCGGTAGCAGGTTGCTAAATACCCACTTTGCAGGTCCAATATTCCGCTCATTCAATCCAGATACTTCACTCACTCGTGTATTTCCTAAGCTCGACTCGGTATTAAATGGTACCTACAGCTATGTAAGTATCAGTTCCAGCTCTAAGTACGAGCTGCATGAAGGTGAAAAAGTGCCCGATACTGCACGCTTCCTCACATTCAAGCTTACAGAACGTGCTATATACCAGGGTTCTGGTAGCTTCCTCTTCCCCGACGATACCATTCATCTGGATGTGGTAAACACCGGTGCCGCGTTTGCAGTTACCAGCCAGGCTGATCAGTTCACCTACTGGCAGGCTGGTAAAACAGATGTTGTGACCTGGAATGTAGTAAATACCAACGTAGCTCCTATTAGTTGCGATAGCGTAAATATTTATCTTTCAACTGATGGTGGGCATACATGGCCTATACTTTTGGGAGAATTCCCCAATACCGGCTCGGCAACTATTGTGGTACCTATCAATGCTATTACTACCACTGCACGCGTAAAAGTAAAAGGTGCTAATAATGTTTTTTTTAACGTCACCCACCGGAACTTTCCAATAGGAACTGCACCGCAGGCTGTTACTTCAGTGGCTCTTACAAATGTGCAGGTTTATCCTTCTCCGGCTTCAAATGTGTTGCATATTGCAGGCGCAGGGCTTACCGCAATTATCTACAACCAGGTAGGGCAGGCCATATACAGGAATTCGGTAGATGGTAATTTAAATGTTGCTGTTTCCGCGTGGCCTAAAGGGATATATTATATACAACTCACAGATGCGGGCAATGGGCAGCGTATAGTGAAGCCTGTAGTTATAGACTAGAGCCAGTGGCAACATTTTAGTATGTTGGACGTTAAAAAGATATGCAGCGCTTTGCGCAACTGATAGACCAGCTGAATAATACTACAAAGACCAACGATAAAAGGGATGCCCTGGTATCGTACCTTAATGATGTGCCCGACGCGGATAAGGTGTGGCTAATAGCATTATTTACCGGACGCAGACCTAAGCGCATCATAAATAGTACTATCCTTTCTGAGTGGTGTATGGAAGTGGCTGGCATTGTGCCCTGGCTGTTCTACGAAAGTTACCATACTGTAGGCGATCTTGCTGAAACTATGTCACTCATCTTACCTCCGCCAGAGCAAGTGCAAAATGTTGCTACGCTGGATGATACCATGCGGCAAATGAAACAACTGCAAACTGCCGATGAACCCACTAAAAAGGAGTTCGTAACCAATCATTGACAGCAACAGGATAAGAATATCAATTTCGTTTTTAATAAACTGATCACCGGCGGCTTTCGTATAGGTGTGTCAGATAACCTGGTGATACAGGCGCTGGCAGCATATGTACATAAAGAACCCCAGGAAGTAGCCCATCTTATTAGTGGTACCTGGGATCCCTACACTACATCTTTTGCCGAACTGATACATGAAAGTGGAGTAGTGGTGGACGATTCCAAACCTTACCCGTTTTTCCTGGCCTACCCGGTAGAGGGTGAAGTGGAAAAGCTGGGTGAACGCAATGAATGGCAGGTGGAGTGGAAGTGGGACGGTATAAGGGGGCAGTTGATACGCCGGGGCGGTGGCATTTATCTGTGGTCTCGGGGTGAAGAATTGATCACCGATAAATTCCCTGAAATAGAAAGCTTGCTGCCTTTATTGCCCGATGGAGTAGTACTGGATGGCGAAGTATTATCGTATCGCGATGGTCTGCCCATATCTTTTCAATATTTACAAACACGTATTACCCGCAAAAAAGTAAGTAAGAAACAGCTGGAAGAAGCCCCGGTTGTGTTTATGGTGTACGACATGATGGAGTACAATGGGATAGATATCCGCTCAGAATCTATGGCAGAACGCCGGGCAAGGCTGGAAGCATTGGTTGTCGAGGTGAAAAGTCCGTATCTTATAGTATCACCATTGGTACAGTTTAATGATTGGAATGAGTTGCCGCAACTTATGTCAACTGCACGGGAACGAGGTTGCGAGGGTTTTATGCTCAAACGGAAGATATCGCCCTATCAGGCAGGGCGCAGGCGTGGCGATTGGTGGAAATGGAAGATACAGCCCATGACCATTGATGCCGTGATGGTGTATGCCCAGAAAGGTCATGGTAAAAGGGGAGAATTATATACTGATTATACATTTGCAGTAAGGGATGGGGAAGCATTGGTGCCCTTTGCCAAAGCGTATTCTGGCCTTACGGATAAAGAGATCGTTGTTGTAGATCGTTTTGTGCGCCAAAACAGCATAGACCAGTTTGGCCCGGTGCGCACGGTGAAGCCCGAACTGGTATTTGAAATAGGGTTTGAGGGAATAGCAACATCCAACAGGCATAAATCAGGGGTAGCAGTTCGTTTCCCACGTATATTGCGGCAGCGCACAGATAAGCTGGTTGCAGATATCAATACGCTCGACGATTTGAAAATGTTGCTGGATCAATACGGTAAAACCTGATGGCTAAAAGACTAAAAAGCAAACCCGTTAACGGGTTTGACGTAATACATGCCTGGTTGAAAAGCAAGGGCCATAAGGCTTTTGACTTCCAGGAAGAAACCTGGCAGCTATATGCAGAGGGGTTGAGCGGTATTGTAAATGCACCTACAGGGTTTGGTAAAACCTTTTCCGTGTTTCTTGCCGTGGTCATAGATTGGATCAACCGTAACCCTGATTATCTCACGAAAAAGAATAATGGACTTCAGTTGTTGTGGGTTACGCCTTTACGAGCCCTCGCAAAAGATATTAATCGCGCAATGGAAATAGCATTGGAAGAGCTGAATATCCCTTGGCGTGTAGCGGTAAGGAATGGTGATACTCCGGTTGCAGACCGGCAGAAGCAGAGAAGATCAATGCCAGAGATATTCATCATCACTCCAGAAAGTCTGCATTTACTCATTGCTAACAAAGATCACAAACAATTATTTAAAACCCTTACCTGCATAGCGGTAGATGAATGGCACGAATTGCTGGGCTCTAAGCGAGGTGTGCAGGTAGAACTGGCGTTATCTTATATTAAGACCCTCAGCCAATATGCTGATGGTGACAAAACCAACCTTTTGCGCATATGGGGTATTTCCGCAACCATAGGCAATTTACAGCAGGCCATGCAGGTATTGCTGGGCGAGGATGAGAGTGGGGTAATAGTTACTGCAAAGCTGCAAAAGAAGATAGCGCTGCATACCATACTACCCGAAACGGTGGAACGTTTTCCATGGGCGGGGCACCTGGGTATAAAAATGATACAGCACGTATTGCCGGTTATTCGCAATAGTCGCACTACTTTATTCTTTACAAATGTTCGTTCGGGTGCAGAGCTATGGTATCAGGCATTGCTGGAGGCCGCCCCTGAGCTGGCAGGTGTAATTGCGCTGCACCATAGCGCCATAGATGCAGAACTGCGCACCTGGGTTGAAGATCAGTTGCATGCAGGCACACTTAAAGTAGTGGTTTGCACGGCTAGCCTCGATCTGGGTGTTGATTTTAGGCCGGTGGATACAGTAATACAGGTGGGCAGTCCCAAAGGGGTAGCGCGTTTCATACAACGGGCAGGCCGTAGCGGGCACGAGCCACATGCCGTAAGCAATATTTACTTTGTACCTACACATTCGTTGGAAATTGTAGAGGCTGCCGCCTTGAAGACAGCATATGAGCAACAATATATAGAAGACCGCATACCCGTGACCCGCGCATACGATACGTTGGTGCAATATATGGTGACCCGTGCTGTGGGCGAAGGGTTTACACGCGAAGGGCTATATAAGGAGGTGATTACTACCAATTGCTTTGCAGACCTGTTTATGGAGGAGTTTGACTGGATGCTTTCCTTTATTATACAAGGGGGTACCACGCTAAGTAGTTATGATGAGTACCATAAAGTAGTGAAGATAGATGACCTATATAAGGTAACTAGCCGTAGAGTAGCATTGCGCCACCGGCTGCATATAGGTACCATTGTGGGCGATAACCTGCTGCGGGTGCGCTTCTTAGGTGGTGGTTTCGTGGGTACAATTG
>JABDEZ010000102.1 GCA_013286835.1 Bacteroidota bacterium | reverse complement strand
AATCTTTCTATAGGCTATCCTTTTTAGGTATCCTACCCTATTTTATAAAAACACCTTTTATTATTGGTTTCAAAATCAATCAAAAGACTTAACTTTGCCGCCGCTAAATACGTTCTTAATTATTATGATAAGTCGCAGGAATATCCGGGTGAAGGTGATGCAAACGCTATATACTATTGCAAGCACAGAGCACACGGAGGTAGCTGAAAGCAAACGTGCAGGCGCCGCAATACTGAACGAAAAGCTGGCGCGTGCCCTCGACCTGTTCATCATCTCCATCCTTTATACAGTGCGTGCCGCACAATATGCTGAGGCTGATGCTTTACACAGGGCATCAAAATACCTGGTTACAGATGCTGACAAAAATGTAAATACTAAAATTGCAGGCAACGAATTTTTATGGCAAACGTTGGAAAACCAAACTTTTGCAGAAAAAGCTAAAGACCTGAAAATACAACACTTTGTGCACGACGACCAGGTGAAGAAAATATACCTGCAGCTTGTAAAAAGTAACGACTACCAGGAATACATCAGTACCCAAAGCCGAACTCCCAAAGAAGAGAAAGCAATCATAAA
The DNA here is from genome assembly GCA_013286835.1 of Bacteroidota bacterium. Taxonomy (GTDB): domain Bacteria; phylum Bacteroidota; class Bacteroidia; order Chitinophagales; family Chitinophagaceae; genus JABDEZ01. The sequence continues at coordinate 7,826 of JABDEZ010000102.1, read as the reverse complement.
ATTCATTTGGGAACAGCTTATTCGCGATAGCGAAGATGTACAGGAATATTTTTACGATGAATTGCAGGGCTGGGAAGATGATAAAGAGATGATCTTCATGCTGATGGATAACTTCTTTAAAAGCAGTGCCAAGGTCAACTTCCTGAACCTGGTAAGCAGCGAAAAAAAAGAATATGCAATAAGCCTGATGAACACTGTTCTGGAAAAAGAAGCATATTGTACTACTCTCATACAACCCCAGCTCAACAACTGGGATGCTGAACGCATAGCAATAATAGATATGATATTGCTGCGCATGGGCGTTTGTGAGTTGTTGTTCTTTCCTACTATACCAACCAAGGTTACAATAAACGAATACATAGAAGTTGCCAAAATGTATAGTACACCTCAAAGCGGTCAGTTTGTTAATGGCGTTTTAGATCATATACTCAAAGACTTGGAAAAAGAGAAACAAATAAACAAAGAAGCTCGCGGCACCAAAGACAGCTAAATTGTACCCACTGGCAAAAGCACATTAAAAGTACCAGGATAAATCTTAATAATGTGCTAACTATTGCAACATCATGTACCGATTTATTTTGTTGTCGTTCCTATATCTTAACTTTGACAATAATTTTTTTTATGAAGCAGTTATTATACGTTACCCTGTTGCTTTCATTGGCTGCTTGCAACCAATCTGGCACAGGGACAAAAAGCACTACCGACAGCGGCATGCTAAGCACCTCCCTGATATCTAATCCGCGCTCAGCTAATGGGATGGATACAGCAAAAGCCAACAGGATGCCATCCATGTCTTTTAAAGATACCCTGCACAACTTCAATACTATACAGGAAGGCGAGCAAGTGATGTATGATTTTGAATTTGTAAACACAGGTAAAAGTCCACTCATCATCAGCAGTGCTACAGGCTCTTGTGGCTGCACCATAGCAGAATACCCACACGATCCTATACTTGCAGGCAAAGGTGGTATTGTAAAGGTGGTATTCAACTCCTCTGGCAAGTTTGGCCATCAGGAAAAGTCAGTAACCATTGCTACAAATACAGTACGCGGTGTTTATATGCTGTATATACAGGGCGATGTGATTGGCACAAAAGAGAATAGCCCTAATGCTCAACCTCAATAAAATAATATATTTTCATCTCAATAATCAATAATAATGCAAGCAAATTTCGCAACAATCTTATTACAGGCAGCCCCGCAAGCAGGCGGTGGAATGATGCCACTTTTCCTTATGGGTGGTATGTTCATCGTAATGTACTTCTTTATGATACGTCCTCAGGCCAAAAAAGCCAAAGACCAGAAAGCCTTTGCAGACAGCATTGCAGTTGACGAGCAGGTGGTTACAACTTCCGGTATCCATGGCCGTATCAACCGTATCAACGATGATGGCACCCTGCAATTGGATATTGCACGTGGCACCTTTGTTACTATTGAGCGCTCTGCTGTATCTATGGAAATGACGGCTGCTTTCCGTAAAAAGAAAGAAACAGCTGCTACGGCAACTACTGCTACTGTAACTAAATAATTATTCTATCCATGCTTAAAGTAGGTATTACCGGCGGCATTGGATCAGGAAAGTCAATTGTATGCCAGGTATTTTCAACACTTGGCATACCTGTTTTCAGGGCAGACGATGCCGCCCGTTACCTCCTTGAAACAGATATAGATGTGATAGTAAAAGTAAAGGCGCTCCTGGGCGACAGCATTTATGTGAATGCACTCCCCGATCGCGCTGCAATAGCTGCCATAGTTTTCAAAGATCCCTCAAAGCTCACTCAGCTTAATGCCATCCTCCATCCCGCCACAATAGCATATGGTAATCAATGGATGGAAACACAGCATGCACCATTTGTAATAAAGGAAGCTGCTATTTTCTTTGAAAGCGGCAGTTATAAAGACATGAATGTGATGATAGGTATATATGCCCCGCAGGAGCTCCGCATCCACCGTGCTCTGCAACGTCCTGGCGCCACCCTCCCCGATGTTTTAAATCGCATCAGCCTGCAAATGAATGAGGACGAAAAAATGAAACGCTGTAATCATGTCATCACCAATGATGATAAAACTGCAGTGCTGCCACAGGTACTGGCCATACACGAAATATTATTGCGGCAAAGCAAGCATTAATTTACATCCTCAGGGTTATACTCAATAGACTCCAATAGTGCCTTGTATTGTTTTTGATTTTCAGGATCTTTTTCTGAATCGTCTAGCCTTTGCAGGTATCCTCTTATCAATTCTATACGCTGGTCGTCATGCTGCCGTTCTTCTTTATGCTCGTGCTTGCTTTTTTCCAGGTAGGTCTTGCCCACATTATAGAGGAACGATGCCAGGCCCATCCGGTACATGCGGATGCTTTCATTACTAGCCAGGCCAGCCATCACATTTACAGCTTCATCAAAAACCACATCATTGTTTATACGGCGCAGATAATACATCAGCCCTATAGCAAATTGGAATTTATTGGCGCCGTACAGGTGTGGTGCTGCCTTTTGAAATATCACTATATCTTCTTCATTGGCCATGCGCCCTATCACGCTCCATATGGCAGCTTGTTCATCACCCTGGGGTCTTGAACCGATCAGTCCCTTGGCAAGGTTATATGCCTGTACACTGTCTATTTCCCACAAAGCATCCAGTGCCGTACCTGCTACCATGTAAGAGCTGTCTTTTATAGCCGCAACAAGTTCTGGTTTCGCTTCTTCTACCTCCCATTCACCCAGTACATTCAGCGCATTTGCACGTACTGCATTTGTATTGCCATTTACAGCCAGGTATAGTACCTGCGCCTGCCACTTCTTGCGCAGCTTTTCATTTTTCACATCGCTTAGGCTGTTTAGTGCATATTCCGTAATGTATGGAAATTTATCCTTCAAGGCCAGATCTACTATAGCCTGTGCTGTAGCATCGTCCAGGTCTTTAAAGGCAGCGCTTACAGCTAGTTTTTTATTTACATAATCATCGCAGGTTCCGTATTGCTTCAGCCAATCACTCATCCGTTTGTTTTCTCTATAGGTGCCAGCCAGCATATGGTTATAATCCGGTACTACCATTGGTCTAACACTGTCTTTATAAGAATATACAAACTTTTCAGTTCTTTTATTCAGGTTCCAATCAACAACAGTTTTACCATCTGTATATAGTATAGCGGCTTTTAAAGGCAGCCTATATACCATATCTGTATCTTTTTGCACTTGCGTTACAGTTACTGCAAGCTGCTGTGTTGAATCATTAAAATTGTAGTGTATATCCAGCACCGGGTGGCCTCCATGATAATAATATTCATTAAAGAACCAGTTCCAGTCCTGTCCTGTAGCTTCTTCTACGGCCAGCCTCCAATTAGTAGCTTCAGCCGAATGCAATGCATTACGGGTGAGGTATATGTTCATCGCCTTGTAAAAGGCAGCATCTCCCATCAGTTTATTTAGATACCCAAGTATCGCCCCACCTTTCTCATAAGATATCCTGTCGAAAACTGCCTCACGGTCATTATAATAAAAACGTACAAGGGTTGGGTCGGTTGTGTTTGTGACGCTTAGGTACTTATGCAGGTCGTCGTTAGCCAGCTTATCTGCACTCGCATCACCATACTTGTGCCGACGCCACAATTGCTCACTGTAGTTAGCAAATGACTCATTTACAGTAATGTTCGACCATGATTCACAGGTTACATAGTCGCCAAACCACTGATGAAACAATTCATGCGATACTACATCTTCAAAATTCTTATCCGCTATTTCCCTGAAATTTTCATTCATGAACTCTCCAAACAGGCTTGCAGATGTATTCTCCATAGCGCCCGATACATAGTCACGTACTATCACCTGGTCATACTTGTTCCATGGATATTCCACACCGGTTATGTTTGAAAAATATTCTATCATCTCAGGTGTATTATTAAATATTTTACGTCCATAAGCCGCAAACCTGGGTTCTACATAATAGTTTACTTCCTTATTTTTCCAATGGTCTTTTATTATGGTAAACTTACCTATAGCAAACATAACAGCATATGCCTGTATAGGCTTGTCCATTTTCCAAATGTCCTTCCGCATGCCGCCCTGTTCCTTGGTGCTCAATACAAGAGCGCCATTACTAAGTGTTTGCATTGTATCGGGTACCAGCAGTTCTATTTCTGTGGTGAACCGGGTATTGGGTTTATCAATTCTGTTTCTCCTTGTGTCCATATCTGGGAAGGTTTGCCAGGTATTTTGTGGTCCGTATTTATAAAATAAAGTCCTCTGTCATCTGTAATTGCCGCACTGCCGCCGGTAATACTGCTGTATGGCATCGCCTTATAAACAATATGAAGACTGATAGCATCGGCAGCTGTATATAGTTTATTGAAGTTAATTTTCAGGCTATCATTATGGTATGTAAATGCTACCGGCCAGGTCAATTGTCCTTTTATCAGCTCCACCCGCTGTATGTTCATGCTTTTTGCATCAAGCAGTAACGTATCTGTAGCGTAGAAATAAGGATGCAATGTGATCCATTCATTAGCATCTGCCGTCTTTTCGTTCCAGTCAAAGGTTAAAGAAACACGGCTATGCATAATTTCCCAAACCTTGTTTGCTGCTGCTCTGTAGGGGTCGCCACTTTTTGCAGTTACCGTTAGGGTATCCAATACTACTTCCTGGCGGGCTATCCTTTTAGAATGGCCGCACGATACCAAAAAAGCCGCAGCAACAACAATAGACAAATACTTCTTCATACTTAACTGAATACGAACCGTGTTTAAAAACGAATGTAAGGCGAAAAACCCAAAACGATCATCACGCAAATAAAGGGAAATATTACGGTAACATATCGGTTACGCTAGCGGAAATATATGCACATGCATTTGTAAATCCTTATTTTTGCCCATTATCAAAATTCCAACAACCATTTATGTTGCAGGTAACAGTAAACGAACACAATTCTTTTTCAGTAGCACAAGGCGAAGACGGATGGTCTTTGAACAACGAACCGGCAATACTGGATGTGCGCAACAGGCCCAACGGTCTTATCAGCGTTTTGCACAATGGTAAAAGCTATACTGCTATACTCGAGTATATTGATACAAAGAACAAAGAGTTGACACTTACCATAAATGGCCAGACTTTTAAAAGTACCATTAAAGAACCCATAGACCTGTTGCTCACCAGCATGGGACTTGACTTGAAAGCTATGCAAAAGGCAGAGCCTGTAAAAGCGCCTATGCCTGGCATGATATTAAAGATACTGGTAGAACAGGGCCAGTTGATAAATAAAGGCGACGGTATGCTGATACTTGAAGCCATGAAAATGGAAAACATAATAAAAGCAACAGGTACCGCTACTGTAAAAAACATAAGGGTAACAGAACGTACGGCAGTTGAAAAAGGTGCTGTATTGATAGAATTAGAATAAGCATGCTATTTACATACAAACTAAATTACCCTTTACTGCTTGCCGTTTTGTTCTGCCATTCCGCAATGGCACAAACCTTTTCTTACTTGTATATACAGGGCGATAAAGAAACGCCCATCTATGTAAAGATGGAAGATGAAATGCAGCCCCGTTATGGCAAAAACTATTGCATTATCTCCCAATTGGCGCCCGGCCCGGTACACATACAGGTATTGTTCCAGCAGAATATTTACCCTCCCCAGAATTTTCTCATACAGGTGCCGGAAAACAGCTATCGTGGCTTTATTGTTACCCATAAAGGTGATGATTTTGCACTGTACGACCTGCAGCAAAAAATATACATCCCTGCTGGCAATAGTATTGCAAGTGCTGCCGCCCCTGCAATATCTGGCCACACAGCTACAGAGCCTGCTACTCAAACGGTTAACGTTGTGACTGAACCTTCAGCTTCAGTCACAGTCCCGGCAATTACTGCTGTAACTACACCCACAACCGAATCTGTTGCACCTACTACAAACGAAATAGCTGCACGTAAAGCACATATAGACAGCCTTGTAGCGGGAGTAAATACCAGGAAAACAAAAAAAGGAAATACCCAGCCACAGTTCATTGATAATATGGTGCTGGATAATGAACGCACACCTCAAAAAGGCACTTATACTATTGTTACAAATGGGGAGCCGCCACCCGTCATTACCAACAGCGACTGTCCTACGCCACTGGATAACAATATATTTGAGGACATGTACTTGCACATGACGCAGAAACAAGGTGATGAAAGACTCAAATATTTAATGCAAAACAGCAAACATTGCTTTAGTTGCAACCAGGTATACATACTAGCCAAAGAATTAGATAAAGACCAGCAACGCTACTCCTTCCTGAAGCACGTGTACCCCAGGGTTACCGACCAGGCCAATTTTAAATCGCTGCAAAACCTGTTTACAAGCGCAGAATGGGAAAGCTATTTTCTGCTCATTGTCCAATAACATTAAACCAGATGAAAAGACCACTTATTTTACTCCTTGTCTGTTCTACCCTCTTTTCCTGCAAACCAGATAAAAAAGCAATGCTTGAACGTACCTGGCGCGCAGATGTGCTCAACAATCCGCAAATGGACGAAATGATGATGAACGGACAATTGTTCATAGATACCGTAGGTACCCACACAGACGCAGGCACCAATGTAATATTATACGGCACCAGTAATATAGACAGCCTGAAGAAAGGACTGCAATTGCAATTGGATAGCGTAAAAGTAATGCAGCAAAGTACAGTACAGCAAACCGTATTTACCTTCCGTAAAGACGGGGTAGCTATACTGCAGTTTAATGGCAACACAGATTCATCTAAGTGGTATTTTGACGATCAGGGAGCCATCATACTGGATGAAATGAAAGAAAAAGGAGTTGGCGATAAAATAAAAATGGAAATAGTGTCGCTGAGCGATACTGCATTAAAATTAAATTTCCAGGAAAATGAAACAAATAGTGTGGTAACCTTTCATCCGGATACAAAATAATCGCTGTTATGATTATATTTGCTGGCACTTTGCAAAAACCATTGATAATTTTTTAATTCTTTAAATAAAATTATGCGTAGTATACCATTACGTCAAGCCTTGCGTGAAGCCATGGAAGAAGAAATGCGTCGCGATCCGCGCGTATTCCTGATGGGCGAAGAAGTAGCACAATATAACGGAGCTTACAAAGTAAGCCAGGGCATGCTAGACGAATTTGGCGCTAAGCGTGTTATAGATACACCGATCACCGAGCTTGGTTTTGCAGCCATAGGCGTGGGCGCAGCTATGAACAACACACGTCCTATTATTGAATTTATGACCTGGAACTTTGCTGAATTAGCTATCGACCAGGTAGTAAACCATGCCGCCAAAGTATTATCTATGAGTGGCGGACAATTTACATGCCCTATAGTTTTTCGCGGTCCCAATGGCTCTGCAGGTCAGCTGGGTGCACAGCACTCACAGGCTTTTGAGAATTGGTATGCAAATGTACCGGGGCTTAAGGTAATATCAACAATAAACCCATACGATGCAAAAGGATTACTGAAGGCAGCTATCCGCGATGAAGATCCTGTTGTCTTCATGGAAGCTGAATCTTCTTATGGCGAACTGGGTGATGTACCTGAAGAAGAATATATCATTGAAATAGGTAAGGCTGATGTAAAACGCGCCGGTACAGATGTTACGGTAGTGTCTTACAACAAAATGATGAAGGTTGCTATGGGTGCCGCTGAAGAGCTGGCAAAAGAAGGTATAAGTGCCGAAGTGATAGACCTGCGCACTATACGCCCGCTCGATTGGCAGACCGTTGCAGAATCTGTAAAGAAAACAAACCGTTTAGTAATAGTTGAAGAGCAGTGGCCTTTTGGTAGCATCTCTTCAGAGATCACTTATCGCATACAAAAAGAAGT
>JABDEZ010000101.1 GCA_013286835.1 Bacteroidota bacterium | reverse complement strand
CTCTGGAAGTGACGCATTAACGCGCCCCAAAAGGGTGCTGGTAATAACATCATTAGTGCTTTCCAGGTAGTTGGGCTTTCCATTAAATAAGTTATAGCTGCCCATGTACTTATATTGGGTAGTACCGGTGGTTTTATACAGGCTTGTTTGGTTGTTATTGGTTGTCCGTGCCTTCTGTGTATATTCTACAATGTTACCACCATACCCGCCAGAGCCACCAATAGTAGCGCTGAGGGCATTACCAGAAATATAAGTTTTTGCATAACGCATCAGGCCCACATAAGCCGGATCAACAAATAGTGTATCTACATAAGAGGCAACGTTAATGGTGCCCGTTACATATCCGTTTGCATCACTCACAGCCTTCATTATGGCTGTATTTCCACTTGCCTCTGCTGCAGTATAAATGCTTACCACAACACCCTTTAGCGGTTGATCATCATTTGTAAGGAGCTGAACTTTCACATCCACCTTCCTTGATGTATTAAAAGTAAATCCATCAGGGGCTATTTTAGATGAAGATGCACTGTTGGATTGATTTTTCTTACATGAAGTAAGCGAAATGGCTAATATAAAACCAGTCAGTAACGCAGTGTAGATTCTATTCATAAATTTAATATTGATTTTTTTAATATTTATTTCATCATAAAGATACAACACCTGGACTCATTAATATAGTAAACTATTTGTTATTAGAGTTGAATAACATAGTATTAACCTATCTATAATATTAATCGTATTTATTGTACATCTGGCAATGTTTTTTGAGCACTGCTATTGATAAGTGAAGGACTATTGCTGTACAAACATACATGATACCTTGAAGCCAAAGGAAAAAAGCCACCCTTCGCAGGGTGGCCAACCGGTTCCTCTCTCTTATCCCCGGTTTATTTAAACAATTCAGTACTTTCTTCTTTCTTTTTGTCTTTGGCAGCTTTCATTTTTTTAACTCCGTAGCTGATACCGGCTATAGCCAAGAAGCTAAGGCCACCATCTAACGGTGCAGCGCCGCCGCCACCACCATGGCCAGCATCCGATACGCCACCACCAAAACCAGGCCCAGCTAATGCATGGTTGGGTACACTTATGAAAATAAGCAACATCAGAACGGTAACTGTGAATAGCTTTCTCATATCCTTTAGTTTTAAAATGGTTTAAAAATTTTCTCTCTTACCCTTTATTAAATAGTTGTTCCTCTCCTTTATTTTCTCTCTTACATCTCTCTCCTTATGTAAGGGTCTGCCTTTTCAATCTTACAATTTTTAGTCCTTTTATCTCTTTACCAATTGTTGTGTAATGATCTGGTTGCCACTTTGCAGGCTCACCAGATATATGCCTGAAGGCAAATGTTTTACCGGTATAGTTACATCGCCATTCTGTTGTTGTCCCAGTTGTCGGGTATATACTTCCTGGCCAAGCATATTGGTGATGCGCAACGTTGTGCTTACAGGGTTTACATTTTCGTAGGTTACTACAGCTATATCGCTGGCCGGGTTAGGTACTACATATACATGCAGTGTGCCTGCCTGGGTTGCGTTGTCATTCAGGCTCAGCTCAAAACGGTTGTTGCCTTGTGATGAAGCATCGCCTGTTACTTGGAACGTATATTCAAAGCCCTGGTACAGTGCATGCACCTCGTTCAGATATTTATCGTGCAGGAAGAACTGTGCGCCAGCAGGAGCTGTAAAGTTGTCGGCCCTGATGGTATAGATACCCTGCACACCAGAAGTGAGACCTAGTTTTATCACCTGTCCATCTACATAAGGACGTACATCTATAGATAACTTTGTATTGTCAGTACCAAAAGTATAGAAATTCAGATCCGGATTATAGAGTTTGTGTGCGTCCAGATTGTCTATACCACCAGATGCCTGATTATTGAAGTATAGCATTATCCTATCCCACGATGTATGACCACCAGCGCTTAGTATATGCAGCTGCACCATGTTATCACCAAGGCTTGTTTTTTTTGTTGTTTTGAACAGGCTTCCACTCACTGCGGCCCCTACTTTATTGCTTTCGGTAAATGTAAGTGCACTATGTATGCTGTCACGTACAGTTACAACAAAACTGCTGTAAGCAGGTAGTATATAAGAAGAATCAAATGGCAGTGATATGTATGCACCTTGTGTTTGCTGATTAGGATCCCATACCCAAAAGTTAGGCCCTACAGAATCGCCCCTAACCAAAGTGCTCAGATCTATAGGTGCAGCATATGGATTGCTTATAAAGTTGTAGCCTGCATTATCATTAGGGATCAATTTTACAATCTTTGTTCCCTGGTTTATATGTCCATTCATTACCAATGTAGTAGCAGATGGTACATAGTCTTCACCATGCAATCCTTCACCCTTGGTGCCCCTTACCATCACACGCATACCTTCCATAGGTTGCCATGCATTTACGCCGCTGTCTGCTATTGCATGTATGGGCTTCCAGCCGGTATTGTCATCGGTATCATTACCATTACCTGTAGTCGGATCGTACCAAAAAGCTGATGGATTATTGGTTTCTGTAGTCGTAAACCCATTCACCTTTCCACTGTCACCGGTTATGTCTATAGTATTGGTTAATTGGGATAAAGCAATACTTTCACTAAAAGGGTTACCTAAAAACCGGAATGCCCTTCTGCCGCCATGAATGTATTGTTGTACAGTAACGGGACCGTTAATATACGTGCCGATGCCACTGGCTATAGCTGCAGTAGCATTTGAATCGGATAACAAGACCAAACCTCCATGTATAGTCAATGTACCCTGCGCAGGATTGTATGTATTTTTTATATTGATGGTATCAGCGGCAGATATATAAGCGCCATTAGCATTATTTAATTCCAGATTGACAATAGTATCCTTACCTGTTATTTTTTGAGTATCAGTACCATTTAGCAACAACCATCCTGTTCCGGTTACATTTCCGTTAAGGGTTACCATACCGCTCACTTGCAGGAGGGCACTGTCTATTGACAAATTGGCAGCACTATCCGTTACTATACCATGTATGGCAGCAGTGTCAGATATCAATTCAGGTTTGTTTAGCGTAGCAGGAATATATATGTCATCATTTACTCCCGGTACGGCATTGCTGCACCAGTTAGCTGCTGTGTTCCAATCGTTGCCTGCAGCACCTGTCCACGTAGTTCCTCCTGATATGGTTTTGCTTACGCCGGCAAACGTGGTGACAGTAGCAGTATAGTTGCCTGGACCATTGCCAGTAAAGCTCATGTTCAGGCCATTTATATATTTCTGTATTCTTTCGTTGCCTGCATCGGCAACATACAATTCACCTGTGTTATCCAGGAATATACCCTGGGGCTTTAAAAGACCATTGCCAACTAATGTAGTGCCGCTTGTAGCGCCTTTTGCCCAGCGCTGTATGCGGTTGTTCCCAACATCAGCTATATATATGTTACCTGCGCCATCTACATAAATGGCATCGGGTGCCAGTAAGTGAGTTGAGTCAGATCCGAATATTTTGTTGCTGTCACCTGCAACGGTAATACCGGCAGGTGCAAGTGTTGTAAATTCCAATATCCTGTTATTGCCATTGTCGGCCACATACAGGTTCTTGTTATTGTCTACAAATAATCCCGATGGGTTGGCAAGCTGTGTGCCAGTTGCGCCACCTGCTACTGTTATGCCTTTCGTAGTACCCGGTGCAAACTTCTGTATGCGGTTGTTGTCATAGTCCGATACAAAAACATTACCGCTGCCATCTATAAATACTGCAATGGGAAAATCAAGCAAACTATCGGCACTACCCGATATACCGGCAGCAGATCCTGCAACAGTATATCCTGTTGTCGCACCCATTTTCCATTTCTGTATGCGGCTGTTGCCAAAGTCGGCTATATATATATAACCACTGTTATCAACATATACACCAGTTGGCGCGTAAAGCAGGCTGTCAGCTACACCGGCAGTGCCTATAGGCGATCCCGCAACTGTCACCCCATGGGTAGCGCCCGGTGCCCATTTCTGTATTCTGTTATTTAGTTGGTCAGCTATATATGTATTACCTTCATTATCAACAAATAACCCAAACGGATTGTCCAGCAGGTTGTTGGCAACCCCGCCATTGCCGGCCGTATCTCCGGCTACTGTATTTGCATTACTACCATAACCGGCATAGTTTACTTTTACGGTAACATTGTTCTTTTTCCAGGTGATGTAGGCAGGTGACAGAGAGCTTGTTGCAGTGAAAATACCACCGATACATCCATTGCTTCCTATAAGTGTAAGTAGAGGTTGGGGGTTTTGTGCATTCGCAGTCATAAATGTCACTGTACAAAAACCAATAAAAACGTTAATAAGTAGTTTTTTGTTCTTCATACATTCCTGATTTGTCCCCTCTTATATTATTAAGGTGCAAATTCCAAAAAAGAATCTTCATTAACAACTCATTAAAATATAATTATAATTCACTTTTAATAAAAACATACTTTATTTGATAATAAGTGTCATTAATTTTATTTAAATCGCTATTAATTAGTAGGTTATGTAGGTGATATAGAGAAAATCATTCAACATTTTGATGATGAATATCATTTATTTAATTTGTTATTTACCCCTCTGTTTATTAACAAAACAGTCATTTTTGTTAACGAATAACCAAAGCATTAACAAACGAACAACATATAGCGGTATGAAATAAATGTCGATTGGATTCTTTTTATACTATTTATTGATCGAGTTACATTATTGCTCATTTAATTATGATATTAATCAATCCCGCCACAGCAATTAAATAATCTATAGCCAAATCCATTTTTTGCGCGTAAGGTATTTTTCGTTTTCTTACCTTTGTGCCCGTTAATACTCTTTCTGAACAGTTTTAATTATCACACAATTTTTATGGGCTACGTAAAAGACCGTTTCAAGGCTAAAGCCGATGAACAGAACAAAGAGATCAAAAGCATCATTGAGCAGCATGGCAATATGGTGGTAGGCGATGTAACGCTTGCACAGGTGTACCAGGGTATGCGTGGCATTACAGGCCTTGTTACAGAAACATCTTTACTCGATGCCAACGAAGGCATACGTTTTCGTGGGTTTTCAATACCTGAATTGCGTGAAAAATTACCAAAAGCTGAAGGTGGACAAGAACCACTGCCCGAAGGTTTATTTTACCTGATGCTGATAGGTGAAGTACCCACAGAGGAAGAAGTAGAACACATCTCTGAAACATGGGCGCGCCGCTCTCATGTACCTAATTATGTGTTTGATGTTATTGAAGCATTGCCAGTATCTGCACACCCTATGACACAGTTCATAGCTGCAATACTTGCACTGCAAACACAATCGCGCTTTGCGAAGGCTTACACCGAAGGCATCAGCAAGAAGGATCATTGGAATTATGTGTATGAAGATACCATGGATCTCATTGCACGCTTGCCACGCGTAGCTGCATATATCTATCGTCGCAAGTACAAAGGTGGTGATCATATACAGCCCGATGGTATGTTGGACTGGTCTGCAAACTTTGCACACATGCTCGGTTTTGACGAAGAGAGCTTTAAAGAACTGATGCGCCTGTACCTTACCATACATTCAGATCATGAAGGTGGTAACGTATCGGCCCATGCTACCCACCTGGTAGGTTCTGCCCTTAGCGATCCATTTTTGTCCTTCGCCGCAGGTATGGCTGGCTTGGCTGGCCCACTGCACGGCCTGGCAAACCAAGAAGTGATACGCTGGATTGAAGAAATGTGCAAAGAACTGAACTCTGATCAACCTACTAAAGAGCAAATTGCTGACTACATACACAAAACACTTACAGAAGGCAAAGTAGTACCGGGCTACGGCCACGCAGTACTGCGCAAGACCGATCCGCGCTTTACCGCACAAATGGAGTTTGCTAAACGCCACTGTCCTGATGATCCTACAGTAAAAACAGTATGGAACATTTACGAAGTAGCGCCACCCATCCTTGAAAGCACCGGTAAAATAAAGAACCCATGGCCGAATGTAGATGCCCACTCAGGTGCATTGCTGAAGCATTATGGCCTGGTTGAAGAAGAATTTTACACCGTGTTGTTTGGTGTAAGCCGCGCACTGGGTGTACTGGCCAGCCTGTGTTGGGATCGTGCACTGGGATTCCCGCTGGAGCGCCCCAAGAGCATCACTACAGAGTGGGCAAAGAAGTTTGTAACCGCAGGCGAAAAGGTACCCGAATAGTACCATCGGCAGCTCAACTATATATTGAAGACGCACTGGTTGCGTCTTCACTTTTTAACACAACAACCACAAAAACAAAACAAAAATATAACATGAATAAAGGACCAATTTCCCAGTTCATACAGCATCACTACCGCCACTTCAACGCTGCGGCCCTGGTAGATGCTGCCAAGGGTTACGAAACCCACCTGCTTGAAGGTGGCAAGATGCTAATTTCTCTAGCTGGCGCTATGAGCACCGCCGAGTTGGGTATTTCCTTGGCCGAGATGATACGGCAAGACAAGGTGGCTATCATTAGCTGCACCGGCGCCAACCTGGAAGAAGATGTAATGAACCTGGTGGCACATACCCACTACAAACGCGTACCCAACTACCGCGACCTAAGTCCTGCTGAGGAGTTTGAACTGCTGGAACAGGGTTACAACCGCGTTACCGACACCTGCATACCCGAGGAGGAAGCCTTCCGCCGCATACAGAAGCACATCTTCAAAATATGGAAGGATGCTGAGGACAAGGGCGAGCGCTACTTCCCCCACGAGTTTATGTACAAGCTGCTGCTGAGCGGCGTAATGCAGGAACACTACGAGATTGACACCAAGCATAGCTGGATGATTGCCGCTGCCGAAAAGAACCTACCTATTATAGTACCAGGTTGGGAAGACAGCACTATGGGCAACATCTTTGCCAGCTATTGCATAAAGGGCGAGCTGAAGCCGAGCACCATGAAGAGTGGTATTGAGTACATGATGTGGCTTACCGACTGGTACCGCGCCAACAGCGCCGGCAAGGGCGTAGGCTTCTTCCAGATAGGTGGTGGTATTGCGGGCGACTTCCCAATATGTGTAGTACCTATGATGTACCAGGACCTGGAGTGGCACGATGTACCTTTCTGGAGCTACTTCTGCCAAATCAGCGACAGCACCACCAGCTATGGTTCTTACAGTGGAGCCGTACCTAACGAGAAGATCACCTGGGGCAAACTAGATATACACACCCCTAAGTTTATAGTAGAGAGCGATGCTACCATTGTTGCCCCACTTATATTTGCGTGGTTGCTAGGTTGGTAGTTTTTATAAAAATCTGATTTCAGATCCGGGGCTTGTGCTCCGGATTTTTTTGTTTGGTGGCGTGGTATCCATATCGCTTTCTTAAGGAAATAAACAGGGTATTTTTCATAAGAATAGCAAATAGTCTCCCTGTCTTCAAAATCGTAAAAGGCTTTAATATATTTTGGCATGTAAGTTGTTTTATATTAACCAAACACCCACATATGCATCGCTTCGCTATTATTGTGCTTTTGGCATTAGTTTCCTTTCCTGCATATAGTTTTGCCGGCAGCCATGGACATGGTGGACACGGACATATAGGAGGGCATGGACACGGCGGACATATTCATGGGCACTATGGCGGTCATATGCACAGATCGGGGGGGCATATGCGCTCAGGCGGGCATTGGGGGGGGCATTTTGCTGACCACCGCAGAAACCGATACAGGTCTGGATATAACCCCGTGTATCATTTGTTTTATGGCGCACACGCATCGGGCGGGGCCGGAGGGTTTAGGCAATATGGCTATTATCATCCGCTGCAGGGCATACACGAAATAATAGGCGGTGTGGGTGCAGTATCTGCACTACAGGCGTTCGACAATACAATAAACAGTGCTACACCCAACTATTACGTGGGCTATAGGTATTACGTCAGTAACCGGGTTGCTATAGGCATTTCTGTAGCTACCCAAACGCTGTGGGGTAACAGTGTGGATGACTACACCGGCCAGCCATTCACATTCAAGGAGAATACTGTAACCTTTGCGGCTGATCTTAAATGGATGCTCATCAGCCACAATAACTTCCAGATGTACCAGGACATCTCTGCTGGAGTAACTTACTATACCGAGGACGACCAGTACCAGGGTTTGCCGGCAAGCTCATTCAATGGTTTTAAATTTAATGGGCAGGCTACCCTGCTGGGTATTCGAGTAGGCAGATCGCTAGGCGTTTTTGGTGAGCTAGGGATTGGTTACCGCGGCCTGGTGTCTTGTGGGTTATCGTACGAGCCGGGGTTTAGGAGGTAATGCATTTCGACTATTTATTGTGATTTTTGTTGGTGATATCCTGTTCCTATTTTAAATTGAAAAGCGGACAGGGGGAGATTTTGGAGGGCTGAAATGCCTTGTGGTGGATAATATGTATTTATTTTTCACTGTCTGGTCTGTCCGGTACCGGACAGGTCTATTTGGCGTGTTGCATGAATTTATTTTTTAAATTATAGCTACGTTGTACAAAAGTTTTAGGCATTCCGTGTTTGTATTGACGGTTTGCAGGTTAATGATAACGGGTACAAGGTAAGATGGCGGAAGATA
>JABDEZ010000100.1 GCA_013286835.1 Bacteroidota bacterium | reverse complement strand
AACTATACAGAGCGATGAGGTAAAGGAGCACAATTTTACGCTTAGTGAACAGGGATTGGAGATGACAGAGGTAGTAGTGCATGCTTCAGCAGAAGATCCGGCCTACGCCATTATGCGAAAAACCATAGGTAGGCGCAAGTACCATTTGCAACAGATAGCTACTTTCCACACCGGCCTTTATTTTAAAGGGGTAGTGCGTAGCCGCCAATTGCCTAAGAAATTCATGGGCGAAAAAGTATTGGAGAGCGGTTTAGATGCAGACACAGCAGGCAAAGGGGTATTGTATCTTGCCGAAGAGGATGCAGACTATTACGCAAGCGGTGGCAAAGAGCGTACAATAATACATTCAGTAAAAGAAAGCGGCGATCCTAATGGAGTAGGTTTTGCGAGATTCCCGCCGGTGATACCTTTTTACAATAATAATATTGATCTGTCTGGCAAAGACTCAAGGGGATTTATATCGCCGGTTAGCGATAATGCACTTAACTATTACAAATACCATCTTGATGGGCAGTTTAAGGAAGAAGGCAATACTATATACAAGATAAAAGTAACACCAAAACGGTTATACGAACCTTGCTTTTACGGCGAGATATACATCGTTGATGGTGACTATGCTATTCATTCGCTCGATCTGTTCCTGACAAAACGATCTAATCTGGACCTGCTGGACACCTTACGGATAGAACAGGTGTACCTGCCATTAGAAAAAGATAATTGGGTAATTAAGAACCAAATACTATCGTACGCAGTGAAGCTGCTAGGCTTTGATATAACGGGTGCCGGGGTAAGTGTTTATGATAACCAAACTGTAAATGAAGATATACCTGATGAGGTGTTTAACGATAAGCTGATCAGCAGCTATGATAAATCGGCTAATAAAAAAGACACTACCTACTGGTCACTTAAGCGGCCTGTGCCCTTGCAGCTTGATGAAAACAGGGACTACAGTATAATGGATAGCATTTATAAGAAAACGCAAACGCAGGCCTATAAAGACTCAGCAACCATAGCTGATAATAGACTGAAAGTAAGGGGTGTACTGGTCACAGGTATGAAGTTTGCCAGTAAGAACAGTGCTAATAAATATACGCTGAATCCCTTGTTGCTGGGTATGTTTAATTTTAATTCGTTTGAAGGGCTGAACATGGCGCCAAAGCTGACATGGGAGCACTTGATAGACACGGGCAAGTACTTGCGCGGGGCCATTGCAACAAGGTATGGTTTTCATAACACACACCTTAACCCTATAGCCAGGATTGATTATGTAACAGAAGACAAAAGCTGGAAAAACCGTTCATGGACCATAGGTGCGGAAGGTGGTAAGTATGTATTTCAATATGACGCTGACAACCCGGTACTACCGCAATTTAATACTGTAGCTGCGCTGGTTTATGGGGAGAACGACTTGAAAATATATGAGCGTGAAGAAGCAACAGTGCATGTGGCCCGCAACTATGGTAATGGGTGGAAGTGGAATGTGAGCATGTCTTACCAGCAACGGATACCTATAGATAGTACAGGTTATAATTATAGCTGGGGTAAGCCTGTTGCCGGATATACACAGCCATTGCCCGAACATTTAAGAGAAACTACAGTTTGGGAGAAGAACGACGCGGCATTGGTGCACCTTTGGGTAAGTTATCAGCCGGGTTATAAGTATATACAGTATCCTGATTATAAAACAGGTTTCAGCAATCTGCCGGTATTCTCTTTTACCTACGATAAGGGCATACCCAACATACTGAACAGTAAAAGTGATTTTGACAAATGGCGTTTTACCGTTAAACATGATTTCAGGGTGAAGGGCCTGGGTAATTTTGCTTATAATGTTTCTGCCGGGGGCTTCCTGAACACTAATTACGTGTCGGTGCCAGACTTAATGCATTTGTATGGTAACAGGGGCATCGGTTATGCTTCGCCTTACCTCAGCAGTTTTCAGTTTGCGCAATACTACGATTTCAGCAACAAGGAGAAACTATATGGAGAAGCGCATATAGAATATAACTTGCAAGGGCTGCTAAGCGACAGGATACCTTTTATGCAAAAAGCACGCTGGTATTTTGTAACCGGAACCAATACCTTTTACGCCCATCCAAACGATTATTATACCGAAGCTTTTATAGGGATAGATAATATTGGATACAAAATGTTCCGGTTTTTAAGGATCGACTTTGTACAATCATGGGACAGTTATGGTGGGCACAACTCGGGTATCCGCTTTGGTATAAATGCACGCGGGTTGGTTGCATTTAAGTTGGGTGAGGCGAGCGGGGAGTGGTAGTACATACACCACCAATCTATTTTATATTATTTTCTGCCCAACTTTTGGTGAAGGTTTCAAGGTCTTCTTTCCACACTGTTTCTCCTCCTCCAAATGTTTTGTCTATTCTATGTGTATGGATATCATATTTCTTTGCGAGTTGCATATCACCTATTATATAATACACCTCGCCAAAAGTATCCCATGAGTTTGGATTGGAAGGGTTTGCCAATGCCTGTAGTCGCGCCAGTGCCAATGCTTTATCAAGATCTTTTTTGCCCAGGCAGGTATAGACAGCACTATTGAGAATTGAAGAGGGTAGGCCCTTGGTCATTATTGCTTTTAAGATGCTATCACTTTTCAATGCAATAGTTTGTATATCTAGCTGCAAAATGTCATTTGCCAGGGAACTCATAGTTACTCCGGTTGCATACATCTTCTGTATGGTGTCATTCAGGATAAGACCGTTGGGTTCATCCCAATACGTATCTGTAGTGATATAAGAAGCTGGCTGCACATTTTTGGTATGCGTAAGGTTGTACAGATCTTCTACGCGACTGCTGATCATTTCTTTTCCACCAATCTGGTAGCCACCCAGTCGCTGATACATGCAGGAGCTGTGCATACACTTGTACCTGGGCAGGTAATAGAAAACAAAGTCTTTAGTCGGGATGTTGGGGTAATCTTTCTTATTGAGCAGGTAAGCGGTTATTTCGTTGGTTTTATCTTTTACTATAACGCCATCAGCATCCACATAACGTATGTATTGATGATACTTCTGGTAGCTTGCCGAATCGATGTACTCACTGATCCTTTCGTAATTGTTCTTTGTCGTTACAAACGTGATGCCTTTTGATATGAATGGTAGTACCGATGATATGCTATGAGGGTGCCAGTGTGTGCTGAGCACGTATTTTAGTGGTTTATTGGGGAACTGCTCTTTTAATTTTTGCAGCACTATTTCTCCGTCTTCAGAATGGTCGGTTAAGTGTACAGTACCCGCACCATCGTTTGAGATAGGCATCTCTATAAGTACTATAAAATTTTTAAATTCTACAATGGTGCTTTTAGTGATTATATGTTTCTCCTTAGTTGTATCATAATACATGAGGTACAAGCCATCGGCTACCTTTTTAATGGAAGTGATCTTCACTGTAGCTTTTGCAAGCAGTGGTAGTAGCGCAATGATAAGAATAAGGGTCCGTTTCATTTGGGTTGGTTATATGATCTCAAATGTAAAAAGTAGGAAGATGGGAAAATTGTAAAATATTGAAAAGTATATCGTTTATGCTTGTTATACCTAATTGGCATCTAAATTAGTTACGGCTATCATTTTTATCCGGTCTCTATTGATTGCTACTCAATCCCTTCCTATAAGCCAATGGGGTAATGCCTATATACTTTCTAAAGTAGTGGTTGAAGTGGCTTTGGTCATAGAAGCCGGTTTCAAGGGCAATGTCGGTCATAGGCATATCCTGGGCAATAAGGGTTTTAGATTTATTGATTCTATGCAGCAACAGGTAGGAAATGGGAGTGAGACCTGTTTGTTTCTTAAAAGCCCGTATTAATTTGTATTTATCGGTTTTGTACAGGGTTGCAATATCTTCTATCGTTATCTTTTCGGTAAGGTGGTTATGCAGGTAGCCTACTGCATCGTTAACAAGCCCGGTATAGCCAGTTAAAAAGGATTCAGGCCGTTCTTTTGCATATGTGCTGATGAGATAGGTAAGCGCAGTTTCTAGGCTAGAAACATTGTTTGATTGCAAGTGAAACCGTAGTAATAACTGATATAAATGTGGGTCATCAATAAGGTATTGGGGAAACCATATGGTTTTGTTGGTATGAAGGCCAATTAGGTTTTGAAAGTAATGCATCAACTCTATGCTTACATAGATGATCCTATATTTCCATGAGTCATTGTCGAAGTATGTATTGGAATGAACTTCGTAGGGATTTATGATGATGACGGCGTTTGCATGTGCTAGAATGTTCTTCCGCTCAAAAGAGACCTGCTCAATGCCTTTCTCAATAATACCTATGCTATACGAATCGTGAAAATGTACGGGAAATGATTGCTTCCTAAAGGTGGCTTCCTTCAGTTCAATACCATCATAAGCTGCAAGTTTAGATGTGTTTATCTGCATTCCTGAACGTGCTTATTATAAATATAAGGATTTTACAGGAGGGTTTACAACCTGGCTTATTGGGTTTTATCCGGTAGCTTTAAATAGTCTTCTTCCAGTATGGCATATTCATAGTTATCTACCCATTGGCCGCGTATGGGTAATTTTTTTCTTGTTTGCCCTTCCCTTGTCATCCCCACCTTTTCAAGCACCCTTACCGATGCTATGTTGGCCGTTGCGCAGCCTGCCTCCACCCTGTGCAGTTGCAGGTCTTTAAAAGCAAAATTAAGAATCCGCTCCAATGCTTCGGTTGTATAGCCCTGCCTCCAGTGTGTAGGGTGTATCTTATACCATACTTCCCCCGACTTATAGGTCGCCCTTCCAAGGTTCAGTCCCATCAAGCCGATAAATTCATGAGTGTTTACAAGTTCAAGACAGAAGAAATAGGATTCCTGGGGTATTGCATTTTGCTTGGTCAGGCAATTGGCAAGCAAGTTTTGGGTGTCTTCTATTGATTTTGGTAAACCCAATGTATTGTACTCATCCACTTCCGGTATGCTGTTAAGCTGATGCATGTTACTAAGGTCTGTTTCAGCTAATAGACGAATGTATAATCTGTGTGTTTGGAACATAAAGTGTCTCTTTTAGGATGTGTAGGTTATATTAGATATTGAAGGTATTGTTTTCAATGGGATTTCTTGTAGTTCAAGCATTTGTATCATACCCAATTGCACTGCAATACAGGCGTTTATGCATTATACGCTAATTAAAGATTAACTTTAGGCCTGATAATTATATATGGAAGCGAAATTTGAGGAGTTGATCGAAGGATTTATTACAGATAAAATTGGTATCTCTGAAAATTTTTTAAGCATTCCCCTGGCTGCGGCTTTGCAGCAAAATTTGTTACGACTCAAAAGAGATAGCCGCATGATAAGGGCTAACATTGGTAATGCAGTTATTAAAGATAAAAACCAAAAGGCACGTGGCGATAAGACTTGCTGGTTGGATGCGAAAAGCAAAAATCCTGCTGAAGTAGAGTTTTTGGATATCATTAGGCAATTCCTGGAGCAGCTCAATAAAACTTGCTATACAGGTCTTAATTCGTGCGAGTTTCACTACGCTTTATACGAAGTAGGTACTTCTTATAGCCGCCATAAAGATCAGTTGCGAAACGATTATAATCGCAAGTTCTCAATGATCAGTTATCTGAATGAGGATTGGATAGAAAGTGATGGTGGCCAACTGGTTATACATCACGATGAAGAAAACATACAGGAAATATTCCCCAATAACCAGAAAACCTTGTTCTTCCAAAGCGATGTATTGGAACATGAAGTGGTTACTGCTACACGTCCCAGGATGAGTATTACCGGCTGGTTGAAAAGAGTATAAATACAAATTAACTAAATCGAGCCCTTTATTCAAATCAGGTAATCCAGCTTTTCAAGCCAGGGGAGAAAACTATTGTTTAAGCAAATCGCCCATGGATTTCAAGCATATGCTCTTTATTGTAACAAGCAGTTTATATTTGAAGCGTTAATTCAAGTTTGTTTTCATGGCGCTTAGCGTAAATAAAAAATATGATTATCTGGGTGCCTTGCTCATCCTGTTTGTATTTTTGGTACAGGTATTCCTGGTATTTGTAGTTACAGGCAACGAAGCAGAAGTTTTAATCAACCCATTCCTTTTATTCGCGGCAGCGCTCATTATACCTGTATGGTATTTAAGGCTGCATTTACAAGCAGGCAATATACTGCAGCCACGCCCTGAAAAGAATAAGTTCCGTACACTTTTATACTTCATAGCCGGCATGGCCACTATATTGGCCAGTTATGAAGAGGTAAGAAAACTATTCGTCCATTATCCCGATCCTGCAAAACTGTCAGATGTTATGCCGCATATGGAGGTGATATATGATCGTTTTATGCATCATCAGTATCCTTATACTCCTATTCATTTCCCATCATACACCTTATATCCGGTGTATATGCCATTGCATTGGCTGCCCCTATATATTCCCAGGCACATAGGTATAGATGATCGTTGGATTGGTTTTATATTCCTTGCAATAGCATCCGGCATATTCGGCATATACATACTTCGTAATACGCGTAACTGGTTGGGTGGTTTTATAGCCATTGTATTGCCATCCGTTGCCTTTTGGGCATTCATTATGCTGGGCAATATTGAAATGCCAGCCTCGCTCGAACCGCTTATCGCTGCCTATTATCTTGTACTGGCTACAGGTTTGGCCATGCGCAATCTGCCGCTCGTTGTCACTGGTATTGTTCTTTGTCTGTTATCGCGTTATACATTTGTTTTTTGGCTGCCCTTGTTTGCTGTTTTGCTATGGAAGAACCTACCTATAAAGAAAAGCGTTATGGTTTGGGGCATAGTGCTCATTTGCTTCCTGCTTCTTTACTTTATTCCTTTTTATCTTAAAGATCCTAAGGCGCTGGCAGATGGGCTTGCATACTATAATAATTGCGCTATCGATGCATGGTCGTCCGCAAATGGTCATGCGTTTCCAAACACATTCAATGGTGGTTTAAATTTTGGCCCGCATATGTGGCTTTGGTTTCCCGGCAGTGTGGCACATAGGGTATTGCTTTCGCGTATTGTACAAACCGGATCCATGATAGTATTATTGGTATGGGGTTTATTGTGGTACAATAAGCACAAGTCACGCATTAATTTCTACGACTTTAGCCTCGTTATGTTGTACCTGTTCCTCACCTTCTTTTTTATGTTTACAGCGCAGTTGTTTAAGTACTATTTGCTCACATGGCTTGTCTTGTCTGCGGTAATATGCGCCAAAGTCATTTTGCTTAAAAGCGCCCAATACGGTAAAGACAGCAAACAAGAGGACATCCCGGATCTCATCCTATAGTAACAGTTGAAATATTTGCTAGTAGTACTTGACAACACCTCTGTTTCTTCGGCACTAATGAGTTTACATCTTTCAGATTTTACCGTTAATAAATACCTTGTTATACTACGGAGCCAGGAATAATTGATTAGTATATACCGTTGAATATGGAACTGCTTGTCCATTTGCATATACATTCGGTAAAGAAATAAATGTGCGTCCAAGGCATGCTTCTTCCCGGTCAATCATCGTATCTGGCGGCGGATACACTGCATGCAGATAAAAGATTTTCCCCACCGATGCCAGTTGTATTTTTAGGTCTTTGCTGTCATTTATAATTGCAAAGTCACTCAGATTTGAAGCTCTAAAAAGGTAAATGCCCGACTGGTAAACAGACGGACTAATAACCGTGTCTTTTGATATAATGTTAGAAAAGGTACTGTCAGGCTTATAGTAAGTTATAAAAAGAGTATCTACGTCTTGCGGAGCAAAGCCGCTAAATTCTATAGGGGCATCAACTCTTGTAGTTATATATGTGCAAGTGTATTGCGGTCTGGCACAACTACAAATAATGATAAAACTTACAAATAAAAGGGCTTTACGCATATAGGTAGGTTTAGAGTGCAATAAAGATAGTGTTTATGTACATTAATTTAACATCACCAATTGCATGGTATAGGGGCATTGTCTGCGCCGAATTGGTATTTTTGGTGAAGAGCGATATGTTTTGCTAAAAACATTAAAACCATCAATCATGACAACAACAACTTGGGCATTAGATACTACCCACTCTGAAATTCAGTTTAAAGTAAAACACCTGATGATCTCTAAGGTTACAGGGCAGTTTCATAAGTTCAGCGCTACAGTTGAAACTGATGGCGATGACTTCCAGACTGCAAAGGTGACGTTCAGTGCTGAAATTGATTCCATTAGCACCAATAACGAGCAGCGCGACGGGCACCTGAAGAATGCTGATTTTTTTGATGCTGAAAATCATCCGCACCTGTCTTTTACCAGCACCAACCTGGAGAAAATAGATGAAGAAAATTACAAGCTGCATGGCACACTTACTATGCGCGGCGTAAGTAAAGAAGAGACACTCGACGTAGAGTTTGGTGGTATGGTACAGGACCCTTGGGGCAATACTCGTGTAGGCTTCACTATAAACGGTAAAATAAATCGTAAAGACTATGGCGTTAGTTTCGGTATGGTATCAGAAACCGGTGGCTTGTTGTTGGGCGATGATGTAAGCATACATGCACAGGCCGAGTTTGTAAAGGTAGTAGCGCCACAGGAAGCTGTTGCCACTGCTTAGAATACTCCCATTAATACTTATTTAAAAAAACGCCGGACCCTTAAAAGTCCGGCGTTTTTTATTAATGAGATAGTATTAATGAGATAGAATGATACTTATTAAAGCACCCCTTCATCATAAGCCTTCTCTCCGTGCAGGAACTCATCCAGGCCTTTTTCTTCAGCCTCT
>JABDEZ010000099.1 GCA_013286835.1 Bacteroidota bacterium | reverse complement strand
AACCTGGGAAACCACTTAGCAATTCTACTGCCTTTTCGCGCATCTCCTTGTTGGGTTCTACAGCTACTACGCTGTACCCTGCACGAAGAAATAACTCAGTGGAGATACCTGTTCCGGCACCTATATCTGCAATCTTTTTATCACTGTACAGACCATACTGCTTTTGCAAAAAATCAATAATTTCTGCAGGGTATCCAGGCCTGTATTTAACATAATCGTTTACACGATTACTGAAGCGTTCTTTATTATCAGATTGCATAACTACCTCTAATTTAAAAAAATAACCGAATGTCAGTTTGGGATAATATGACTTCACAACCCTATTCATATATATTCCAGGCTTTATTTTAATTTTATATGCGAAATTTCAAGCTTCACATACCACTGTCTGTTAATAGGTTTTACAGGTAACACGGCGGGCGGTAAACGAAAAATATATTTTCTATATTACCAATACAATAAAACTTTTGAAACTGCGTTTTTTGTGTACTCAAACCATTTATATGAATAAAACTGTACACAGAACAATTACACAAAAAACCTTTAAAGCCCCCACTGCAGCCCCAATAACACATAAAACCTATATTACGCAAGCCGAGTGCAGCGATATGAATGCATATCTACAGGCAGCAGCTACAGACTTGCTACAGCCCCGTGATGAAGCTATTGCCCGTATTTTAGCAATGGCGCGCAGAAACTAGACCAGTTCTATTACCGTAATTTCAGGCAATATACCCAGGCGGCCAGGATAGCCGAGAAAACCAAACCCCCTGTTTACATAGAGGCTTTGATCTACTTCCTGGTACAACCCCGCCCATTCTTTGTACATGTACTGCACTGGGCTCCATTTCAGCCACTTGCTTTCTATGCCGAATTGCATACCGTGGGTATGCCCGCTTAGGGTAAGATGCACATCACCGTAATGTGGTCGCACCTCCGCATCCCAATGCGATGGATCGTGCGACATGAGTATTTTGGGGATATCCTGTCCTTCCAGACCCTTGTATGCCTTTGCCATATCGCCATACTTGGGGAAGTTAGCTTTAGCACTCCAGTTTTCTATACCTATCAAAGCCATTTTAGCATCACCACGTTGCAATATCACATGCTCATTCATCAGCAGCCGCCAGCCCATGCTTGCCTGTATTGCTTTCAGTTTTTCAAGATTGGCAACTTTTGCTGCCGGGCTTGGCCATTGCATATAATCCCCATAATCATGGTTGCCCAGTGTGCTGTAAACCCCCATAGGTGCGTTAAGGGTAGCAAATATCTTCTGGTAGTTTTCATCCACTTCATCAGAATGGTTATTCACCAGGTCTCCCGTAAACAAAATAACATCTCCTTTTTCAGCCAATGCTTTTTTTATCCCTTTAGCTACGGCCGCATGGTTATCAAAACTCCCGGTATGTATATCTGACAACTGAACGATCTTAAACCCTTTAAAAGCAACAGGCAGATTAGGAATGCGCAATTTTATACGGTGTACGTGGTAATTGTACCTGTTTGTGATTCCATATATAAATCCAACCAACGATGTGCCACCAAGCAGTAAAGCAAGGCGGGTAAGGAAAATAGAACGGCTAATGGCATCATCTCCGGGAGCTACAGATACCCGACTTTCAGTTATTGCATTATATATCCATACACCTCCCCTGCGCAGGTCGTCAACAAGCATAATAATGAGTATCAATATTTTACCCACGATAAAGCCAATAACAAACGCTATATAGATATTGCGCAGCAGATGCGGTACGTTTGCCCAGTTGATGGTACGAAAAAAGGCTATACCCGCCCAGGCAGAAAGGCTGAGCAAAATGTAAAGGGCCATTGTGCCTACACGCAAGCCTGTTGGTAACGACTGCACGGCTGCACGTACAGCCACGTAACTATAATATTCAGCAATGGCTATAATAGCCAGGATAATAACCAGACGCAGCATAATCTATCTCTTAGTAGCTTAAAAATTCGTTCACTTGTTCATTTATCGCCTCAACGGTAGCAGGCTTCAGTAGTTGCCCGGCCTCGTCCATTTCTTCATTTATGCGGCTGAGGGGTATCTTGTTATAAAACACATGCATCTTCAGGTAGTGCAATATGTTGGTCATGTGCTCCAAGCCCCGCAGGTTGCCCCCTCGGCCATCTGCCACCCCGGTGAGCATCACCTTTTTGTGCCACCAGCATTTCTTTATATCGCTATTATCCAGCAATAGCTTCAGCACGCCCGGGAAGCTGCCATTATATTCGGGCATTATGAACACAAATTTATCTGCCGGTATCAGGTATTTATTTTCCAGCGCAATAAACCCCGGGCCACGCTCCCAAATATCTTGTTGTTCCAGCGATAGCAATTGGACATCTGTAGCCTGCTCTGAAAGTAAGCGGGTATATAATTGGGCCACTTTTAAGGTCATACTCTCTGACCTGTTTGTGGCAGATATTACAGTGATCATCTATAAAAATAAGGCACTAAAGATAAGTAAGCTTATGGAGCATGCGCATATAAAAATACTATATTGCAATTGCATCCTTTAAAATGAGCAAATCATTGGGTGTTGCTGGTTTCGATAGGCAACTCAAAAAGTAGCCCCGGTCTAAAGGCCGGGGCTACTTTTTATTATATTCATGCAGGGCGGTATGATATATTGCCACCGGATCTTATTCTAATTATTTTCTTTAAACTTTTTTACTGCGGCAGTCAAGCGTGGTACCACTTCCATAGCATCGCCTATTACACCATAGTCTGCAGCCTTAAAGAAAGGCGCTTCAGGATCTTTATTGATAACGACAATAGTCTTGCTGCCATTAACACCTGCAAGGTGCTGTATAGCGCCGCTGATGCCAACCGCGATGTACAGGTTAGGACGAATAGTACCACCTGTCTGACCTACGTGCTCGTAGTGCGGGCGCCAGTGTGCATCGGCAACCGGGCGGGAGCATGCCAGTGATGCACCCAGTTCTTTTGCCAAGTCTTCCAGCACATACCAGTTTTCAGGTCCTTTCATACCGCGTCCGCCAGAAACTACCAACTCTGCTTCTGATAAAGGCACAGTGCCTGTTACCTTATTCACCGCTTTTACCTGTATGCTAAAATCCCTATCGTCAAACGCTACCTGGAACTGTTCTACGGTTGCGCTGCCTTCGCCTTTCACTACAGGATAAGTATTAGGCATTACGGTAATCACTTTTATATCGCTGGTAATGCTCACGTTGGCAAATGCCTTACCGCTGAATACCGACGTACGTACTACGAAACCATTGCTGGTATCAGGATAAGCAATAGCACCTGAAACAAGACCGGCCTTAAGACCAGCAGCTACTTGTGGTATTACCGATTTGCCCGGCACATCGTGCAGGCCTACTATTACTTTGGCGCTTTCTTTTTGTACTGCACTTATTATGGCCTTGGTATAGGCACGGGCATTAAAATCGTTCAGGCGGGCATCTGCTATGTGCAGTACCTTTTGTGCGCCATATGCGCCCAGGCCCTGCATTTCGCTATCGGCCACATTGCCTGCAGCTATTGCAGTAACGGTAGTGCCCAGGTCTTTTGCTATTTTAGCAGCATACTGCAGCGCTTCAAATGTTTTCTTCTTAAAAATTCCTTGTGCATGTTCGGCTAAAACAATTACAGACATATACTGGAGTATTAATAATAGTTAAAAGATTGGTTTAGATAACTTTAGCGTTAGAGTGCAGCAGGCTTACCAGCTCGTCCATATTTTCGGCATCTATCATTTTTACGCCTGTTTTAGCCGGTGGCAACTCGTAGCTCACCACAGTGGTAAGTGCACTTATAGCGGCAGCTGGAACCACTTTTAGTGGTTTGGTACGTGCAGCCATAATACCACGCATGTTTGGTATGCGTGCTTCAGCAACGCCCTTCTGGCAACTAATAA
Organism: Bacteroidota bacterium; assembly: GCA_013286835.1. GTDB lineage: Bacteria > Bacteroidota > Bacteroidia > Chitinophagales > Chitinophagaceae > JABDEZ01. The sequence goes on along the minus strand of JABDEZ010000099.1, from coordinate 5,124 downwards.
CCAATGGCAGGCTGCACACGTTTGTTTCTTCACCACCTTCTATTTCCCTGTTCACGGTAACTTCTGTACCGGCAACATCTATTTTAGTAGCAAAGCCTATGTAGTTCACATCCAGCAATTGAGCCAGCATGGCGCCTACAGCGCCATTGTTATAGTCTATACTTTCTTTACCACACAATACAAGATCATACTTTTCAGTACGTGCATATTCGGCTATTTGTGCAGCTACCATGTAAGTATCGCTGCTGTCGGCATCTATACGTATAGCCTCTTCACCACCCAGGGCAAGCGCTTTGCGTATCACAGGTTCTGTATCGGCCTTACCAACAGTAACCAGGTGCACCGCAGTGGCTACACCGCTTTCTTTTAATTCAAGTGCACGCACCAGTGCATACCATTCATCGTATGGGTTAATAATGAAAGTTACACCCTGAGTATTAAAGTGTGTGTTGTTATCGCTAAAGGCGATCTTGGTAGTAGTGTCAGGTACCTGGCTGATACAAACTAATATCTTCATATAAAAATATATTTACTGCCAACCGCATAGGCGGTTTAAATGGAATGTAAACCTACGGTAAAAAACAAAAATCGTCGGCAAAAGTTTCAAAATTATGCCAACTTATGGCATGAATTTAATGAGGTCTTATTCCAAAGCTTTTTATGATAGAACAAATACAAGACTTGCCGGCAAACGTAGTCGGCTTCAGGGGAACCGGTAAGATAACCAAGAACGAATATGACAGCTCATTGTTGCCCGCAGTGGACATGCTTGCTGATAGCACCGGCAGCCTCCGCTACCTCTTTGTGCTGGATTCTGATGTAAGTAATATAAGTACCGGGGCATGGTACGATGACATAAAAGTAGGACTCGAACACCTGCTGCAATGGAAGAAAATAGCCATAGTAAGCGACCAGAAATATGTAAATAAATTCACCCAGGTATTTGTTACCGTTATGCCGGGTGAAGTACGAGCTTTTACACTTAGCGAACTGGATGAGGCCAAGAAATGGGTGGCTGAGTAAGAAGTAATATTTGTTGGGTGAAGTAGAGATCAAAAAAATATTACCCTACACTACAGTAGCATGGTTACCCATGTACTAGCGTCCAGATGGGTGTGTTTTGTTTTCTAAATTAATCTCAACACCTATGCTCCACCTAACTACCTCTTCAAACACCTCATCAAACGATTTGCCTTTATGTTGCTGCCACAGAGCTGAGAATTTTATTTCAATGCCTTTAAGCAGTTGTATGCATAGTTGCCTGTCATCCTCGGTAAGATCGTTGACCATTAGTTGTGCAACCTTTTCCACCTGGGGGATACTTAGCTCTATGGCTTTTTCCCCTTCAGCTGTTAGTTCTATCCGTTTAGATCGTTTATCGTCTTTGTCCGGGTATTCCCTGATAAGGTTTCGTTTTTCCAGCCGCTTCAGCATATCCGATCCGCTCGATAGTTCGAACAAGTTGGCAAAGATGACATCTGTTTTACGAGGATTCTTTTCTTTTCTTATGGTAACCAGGATACCAAATTCTTCTATCTGGTTGAGCCCTGTCCCTTCCAGTGCGCTGTTCTGGTAGCCTATTTGCAGCTTATGTATCCGGCCAATCAACTTCAACAGCAAGCCAGCACTTATGTGCGGAACTACCCCACCGGTCAACGGACCGTTCATCTTTTGCGCCTTCTGGCTAAGACTAATGACCCTGTGCCTGCAAAAATCGTCAATATTTGCGCCTGGGTGAGTGGCTTCAAATTCAGCCCATTCATTTACTAAAACTACAGTCTGGTTCATCTCATTTACTTCGGTATCGTAGCAAAAATAAAATATTTACTCCCTTATTGTATTTTAATTCGCAAACGTATTACATTTGCCATACAAACTACGTTAACGAAGTAAACACTACCAAAATGGATACGCAATCAATTTATCATCTGGCACTGATCACACATATAATAGGACTTACCCTGATGGCTGGTGCAACGGTAACTGCATACATAGCTTTTAAGCAATTCTGGAAAGCATATGCATTAGATAACCTGGGGGCTGTTACTATCCAACAAGCCATTTCAAAGTTCTCTAAGCTATTCAGCATTGGTATCCTGCTGCTCATATTATCGGGCATTACCATGATGGGCATTACCAACGGAGTGTTTGGCGAGCAATTATGGTTCAGGATAAAGTTTGCGCTGGTAATACTGGTTATTATTAACGGCCTGATTATGGGAATGAGGCAAGGTATAAAGCTCCGAAAATTCCTGGCAAGCCATACCAATGACAGTGTACAAGCACAACGGCTAAAGCGTAACCTGAATGTGTTCCATATCTCGCAAATGGCTTTATTCTTTATCATTTACATACTTAGTGTGTTCAAATTCAATTAAAGCCAGGCATAATGAAATATCTGATCATAGCAATCCCGATCGTCATGATGGTTGCCTGCACCAACAATACACCGCCACCGGTTGCCTATATGGAAGCGCAAAACCACCGCTCCATAGTTATGGATACAGGGAAGATTTTGTTTGAGGCGAAATGCGCTACCTGCCATGGCAGCGATGGCACAGCCGGTATTGGCAATGCCGCTAACCTGAAGACAAGCCAGCTGGACAGTATTGCCATAACTGACAGGATACGAAACGGGAAGAATGGCATGCCTGCATTTAAAGGCAAACTGAGTGATGCTGAAATACACAAGCTGGAAAACTATGCATATCGCCTGCGCAAATAAGCTGCAAGCAGCCATAACAGCCATGGTACGTGAGCTATGGCTGGTAATACACATGCCGCCTGTTGTGCATTTATGTATGGTGCACCTCTTTATAAAACTATATAAAAAGTAACCTCGTTAAAATACAATCCAGATGAAAAACGAACAAACGCCTTTGAATATATTGATTATTGGTGCAAACGGTGGTATAGGCAGGCAGACCGTATTGATGGCCCTTGAGGCCGGCCACAAAGTAACAGCTATGGTACGTAGTGCCGCAAAGCTTGCTCTCACCCACCCCAACCTGCAAGTAGTAACGGGCGATATATGGCGCCCCGAAACTTTTAAACAATACCTGGCTGGTAAAGATGCTGTAATATCAGCAATAGGAGAACAGATGGATAAGCCTACAACTTTATATTCTGAAGGTAATGCAAACCTCCTGATGGCTATGAGGGATAGTCATGAAGAGCGTTATTTCCAAAACCCAGGCCATCCACAGCACAATGTATGGATGCAGCAGCATGGCAATGGTGGTGGAGATCGTCATGATAATGGAAATCATGGTGGTGATTATCATGGTAATGGTGGTGGAGATCATCACGACAATGGCAATCATGGCGGTGAAGATCATGGCCATGGCGGCGAAGATCATGGCCATGGCGGCGACGACCATCGTGATGGTGGACAACGATAATTGTTTTATTGGTCAGATATTTACAAAGAGAGCCAGGCACTTAATACTTGGCTCTCTTTATGTAATATAGGTTCTGAAAAGACGGTAATAAGACATCCTCGAAAGATGGATGAAGCTGTAACATATGTATTGTGATAGCAAACTTTATTTTGGCTACAACAAGAGTAGATTAGACTACATGCCTTTCTTTTTTGTTATGGAGTTTTGCACTGTAATGTTCATGCTTGTTCAGCTGCTTTACAATATTGTTGTTTAACCAAAATAAAAAACAAAAAGTATGCGCGTTTTTGTTACCGGAGCTACGGGCTTTGTAGGCTCAGCTGTTGTTAAAGAATTAATTAGTGCAGGTCACCAGGTACTTGGCCTTGCCCGCTCAGAAGTGTCAGCAAAAGGACTTATAGAGGCAGGTGCCGAAGTTCATATGGGACACCTGGAAGATTTAGATAGTTTGCGGACTGGCGTTGCAGCCACAGATGGTGTTATCCATACTGGCTTTATCCATGATTTCCTAAAGTTTAAAGAGAATTGCGAAATCGATAGGCGCGCCATTGAGGCAATGGGGGCAGAACTGGTTGGTTCTGACCGGCCCTTTATTATTACTTCGGGTATAGGCCTTTTAACCCCGGGTGTTTTAACTAATGAGAAGGATATGCCCAATACCTCCGGCTTTAATCCTCGAGTAGCGTCAGAAGAGGCTGCAGGCGTTGTTGCGGCAAAGGGTGTACGTATTTCTATAGTACGTCTTCCACCTACGGTTCATGGTGTTGGCGATCATGGTTTTGTTCCAATGCTCATTGGTATTGCGCGCGAAAAAGGTATTTCAGTGTATTCGGGAGAAGGCAGCAATCGCTGGCCGGCCGTTCACCGCTTAGATGCCGCCAAGCTGTTTAGATTGGCACTTGAAAAATCTGCCCCTGGGGGTACCCGCTATCATGCAGTGGCGGAAGAAGGTGTGGCTTTCCGGGATATTGCCGAAGCTATCGGTAAGGGATTAAATATCCCCGTGGTCAGCAAGTCATCTGAAGATGCTGCTGCTCATTTTGGTTGGTTCGCTCATTTCGCTGCTTTAGATTGTCCAAGCTCAAGCACACCAACTCAGGAAAGTCTGGGATGGCATCCTGTACAACACGGGCTCATCGTAGATCTTACTGGCGATAGTTACTTTACAATCTAAAAATATTTTGTAAAAGCTCGTTATTTAAGATACACATAGAACAGGCATGATAACAATAAGGCGGTACTCTTTATGGGTGCCGCCTTTAATGCAAATTGGGAAGTTACTCAATTGATAGCCTATAAAACTATAACATCAACATGGCCAGTGAAAATATTAAACGGTCTGCAAAATAGTAGGTTTAACTACAACAATAGTAAGTTCAGCTACATAGGTCTCTCAGTTGTTGCTGAGCTTTGCAATAATAAAAAATAGAAAAATGAAAATCGTATTAACAGGTTCGTTAGGACATATTGGTAAGCCACTGGCACAAGAGTTAGTGCAAAAAGGGCATGAGGTTACTGTTATAAGTACCAAGCCGGAAAAACAAGCCGCTATTGAAGCATTGGACGCTACAGCTGCTATAGGCTCAATAGAAGACGTTGATTTTCTTGCCACAACTTTTACTGGTGCTGATGCTGTGTACACAATGCTGCCGCCGGGAGACTACTTAAACTCCAGCCTCGACCTCGTAGCAGAGTGTCGCAAATTAGGTGATAACTTTGTACA
>JABDEZ010000098.1 GCA_013286835.1 Bacteroidota bacterium | reverse complement strand
TCGTCTTTGGGGAAGAAAATGCTTTCAGCATTGGGATAAAGTACAGGAACTAATAGAGACGCTGGGCAGCGACTACAAGGTATTTACCAATGAAAACGTAAGCCTGCTTACCATACGCCACTTTACCCCGGAAATACTTTTTGATCTTACCAAGAGTCGTTACATACTGCTTGAACAAAAGACCCGTCACACGGTGCAGGTGGTAATAAAGTAAGAAATGACTGAACTTTAGGTACTCTGATATATAAGCATGGCGGCTGTAAATACATACAGCCGTCATTTTCATTAGCTTAATTTTCCTTTGTAATATTTTAGTAGGCCATCTAGCGGGCTTTTTTCTATTTTGCCAATTTCGAGTTCATACTGGCTGCAAAGGTTGATAATGACATCTTTGAACTCATATGCAATGGAACCCGTAAAATATAAAGGCAGTTTCCAGCTCTGGCGGTATTTTAAAATATGGTGATGAAAAAAGTCGTTCAGGCAATCTTCAACAATGTTCTGTACCATAAAATGCTCCCGGTTTTGGCTAAGCAATTGTACAAATGTAGCCAGGTACCGGTTGGGGAAAGGCTCATGATATAGCTTGTTGAGTATGACCGGCACACTATTGCCAAAAAGCTGTTCAAAAACCATGCGCAGTTCAGTATCAAAAGTATTGTAAGCATAATATTGCAATACTCTTTTGCCCATATGATTACCGCTCCCTTCATCGCCTGCTATAAAGCCTAGTGATGCTGTTTGCTCTTTTATTTGCTTACCGTTGTAATAACAGGAATTGCTGCCAGTACCCAATATGCAAACTATTCCTTTTTTGTCGCCGCATAACCCCCGTGAAGCAGCCAGCATATCGCTGTTTACATTCACCTTCTTTACACCAAAATACTGTTTCAGCACTGCTGCCACCTCTTCCTGTTTTAGTTTACTGGCTGCGCCTGCACCGTAGTAGGAGACAACATCAGGTATGTCTTTCTTACTATTCCAGTCTAACTCGTTGGTTAGGATGTTCAGAATGTCATCCTTGGTCTGCAAGTAAGGATTGATGCCCCCGGTCTTAAAATGCACAGGCTTCTTACCTTTCTTTAAAAGGCACCAATCGGTTTTGGTAGATCCGCTTTCGGCTATCAGATATGAGGACATAAATACAATTTGATAGTACAAATGTGCATTTCATAATACAATTTTCCTAATGGTATTTTGTGTTTTATGATTTCAATGTGATATAGCACTGTAACTGGTTGACTGTTAATACAATTGAGGTCTTATTGCAAAGCCAATACACGTAAAAATTATGGCTTGATATTTATTACCTATGGTGTTGTAATATGAATAACTGCTAACTTTAACGCTTTGAGCTGAAAAATGAATGAACGTGGTACGGGCAGGTACAAGACATGGACGCCGCTACTTTTCTCTGCAATACTGATAACAGGTATTTTAATTGGTTTCTTCCTCCGCGATAAGTTGCGCTATAAGCGCGACTTTCAAACTATCGTTGACCGTAACGACCGTCTTGAGGAGATCATAGACCTTATTAATGAAAAATATGTTGATTCAGTAAATACCAACAATATATATACCGATGCGATAGGTGGTATATTGAAACACCTTGATCCGCATACGGTATATATACCCGCAACTGATGTACAGGAAGTAAACGAAGACCTGGAAGGTGGTTTCTTTGGTATTGGGGTAGAGTTTACTATTGTAAGAGATACTATACAGGTGACATCTGTGATTGATAACGGCCCCTCACAAATAGCGGGAGTGCAGGTGGGGGATAGGATGATAAAGGTAGGCGACAGCCTGGTGGCGGGTAACCACGTCACTACTGAGCGCATTGTTTCGCTGTTAAGAGGCAAGCAGCATACCCATGTGTCTATTACCCTTGAAGATGCATATACTGCCGAGCAACGGCATGTATCGATAATAAGGGATATAGTGCCCATATTTAGTGTAGAAGCTGCATTTATGGCGGATAGCCTGACCGGCTTTATAAAGATCAACCGATTCAGCGCCACCACTTTTGATGAATTTGTAAAGGCGCTGAAACTGCTTAAAACGCAAGGGATGCAGCAACTGATAATAGACCTGCGCGAAAACCCCGGTGGCTACCTGGATGCAGCAACATCTATAGCCGATGAATTTTTGGATGATAATAAGCTGGTGGTATATACCAAAGGCCTGCATGCCGTTAAAACAGAATATAAAGCAGGCAAAAACGGGTTGTTTGAGCATGGCCGTATAGCAGTGTTGGTTGATGAAAGTTCGGCATCGGCATCGGAGATATTCTCTGGGGCCATACAGGACTGGGACAGGGGCATAATATTGGGCAGACGCACGTTTGGTAAAGGCTTGGTGCAAGAGCAATACGACCTGAGCGACGGTGCAGCCCTGAGGCTTACCATTGCCAAGTATTATACACCATCGGGACGATGCATACAACGCTCTTTTGCCAATGGTAAAGAGGCCTATGAGCAGGACTATACCAACCGCTTTGAAACCGGTGAACTGACAGGTAAAGATACCACTGTGCTGAAGGACACAATGAAATACTATACATCTACCCGCCGCGTAGTGTATGGCGGTGGTGGCATAAAACCCGATGTGTATGTGCCATATGATACCATGCGCCTAAATGCCGGATTCCTCAACCTGATGTTTAATGACGAGGTAAAGGGTGTGTTGTGGGACTATTTCATCAGGAACAGGAAGAAGCTGCAAACCTATAAAACTGTAGATAGCTACATAAAAGGGTTTGCGGGAACCGATGAAATGATAAGCCGTTATATAGCCATGTTGAAAGGCGCAGTACATAATGAAGCCGTAGCATTGCTGAATAAGCCTGCAAATTTGCAATACTTCAGGAATGAGATGAAAGCACAGCTGGCACGTTTTATCTTTCATGATAATGGTTATTATGCTGTTTCTGTGCAGGACGATAATGTAACCCAAAAAGCATTGCAGGTATTGTACAGTAATAACTACCTAAAACTGATAGGCAGGTAAGCTGGCGGCCCACTTTATATCGTTGAGGTTGCAGGCATCTGCACAGTAGGTCTGGTGCCCGTTTGTAAGTACCCAATAGCTGCATTGCATGGCATTGTTGTATGATAAAAGTTGGTACAAAGTATTTTCATCCACCGGCACTTCAGGTGCTTTACACTCTACCAGCAGCCAAGGTAAGTGCTGGCGGTTATAGACGACAATATCGAAGCGTTTTATCCTGTTGTTTATTTTTAATTGTTTTTCAACTGCCAGCATTGCTATGGGGTATAGGGCAGTGTGTATCATATAATGCAAAATGTGCTGCCGCACATACTCTTCGGGCGTGAGCACAAACCATTTCTTACGCACAGGATCGAAGACGCGGGTAATGCCTTCGTCTTTTTTTAACTTCAGATCAACCCCCGAAAAGTCTAATGATATCATAATAGTTGTCCAAAATTAAAAGATATTAACTTTATAAGGAGAAAGGATATTAGTATGAAAACGAAGGAAGAAATAGTAAGCAACTGGTTACCACGATACACCGGGCAGGCGTTAACGGATTTTGGCAGTTATATACTGCTATGCAACTTTAGTAATTATGTAAGCTTGTTTGCAGACATACATGGTGTGCCTATTGTGGGGCTGGACAAACCTATGCAATGCGCTACAGCTGAGGGTATCACCATCATTAACTTTGGCATGGGCAGCCCCAGCGCAGCAACTCTTATGGACCTGCTGTCGGCTATAAGCCCTAAAGCTGTACTGTTTTTAGGCAAGTGCGGTGGATTGAAGAAAGTAAACAATGTGGGTGACCTTATACTGCCCATAGCTGCAATACGTGGGGAAGGTACCAGTAATGACTACTTCCCGGCGGAGGTGCCTGCATTGCCATCATTTGCTTTGCAGAAGGCCATATCTACTACTATACGCGATTATGCACTGGACTACTGGACCGGGACTGTATATACCACCAACCGCAGGGTTTGGGAGCACGATGAAGATTTTAAGCTGTACCTGAAGCGCATACGTGCAATGGCCATTGATATGGAAACAGCCACCATTTTTTCAACAGGGTTTTTTAATAAAATACCCACAGGAGCACTACTGCTGGTATCAGACCAACCTATGGTACCTGAAGGCGTTAAAACTGCTGAAAGTGATCTTACTGTGACCCGGAACTATGTAGATACTCATTTGCGTATAGGTATAGATTCGCTGAAACAACTGATAAATAACGGCCTTACAGTAAAGCACCTGCGGTTTTGATGGATGGTAACGATCCCATATTATCTGCAGAGGATGTTGCAATAACCTTTGAGGGCGAGCAACCTTTTACTGCTGTGCACCATATTTCCTTTACTATAGGCCGGGGTAAAACATTGGCTATAGTGGGGGAGAGTGGCTCTGGCAAATCGCTTACTGCGCTCTCCCTGATGGGGTTATTACCTGCCACTGCATCTGTAAAAGGCCGTATCTTTTTGAATGCGGCTGACAATATGTATGCGCTGCATGACCTTAGAGATACACACGACTGGATGCAGGTAAGGGGCCGCAAGGCAGCGATGATATTTCAGGAGCCTATGAGTGCACTGAACCCGGTACTAAAGGTAGGCAGCCAACTTGCGGAGGCCATACTTACAGGGCACGATGTTACATTGCATGAGGCTAACAAGCTCGCGGTGTTGTGGCTGGATAAAGTGCAGCTTCCCTTTCCTGAAAAGATATATCATCGCTACCCGCACCAGCTATCGGGTGGGCAAAAGCAGCGTTTGATGATAGCCATGGCCATGTGCAATGACCCTGTATTGCTGATTGCAGATGAGCCAACAACGGCCCTTGATGTTACTGTGCAGGCCGATATAATACAACTGATGAAACAACTGCAGCAAACACACCAAACTGCTATGCTCTTCATCACGCATGATCTTGCTTTGGCATCTACCATTGCAGATGAAGTGCTGGTATTGTACAAGGGTGAAATTGTAGAGTATGGCGTTACCACACAGGTACTGCATACCCCCAAACATCCTTATACAGCGGCACTATTGGCCTGCCGCCCATCGGCACAGCAAAAAAATAAAAAACTGCCTATTGTTGAAGATTTTTTAGATGCAGGTGCGCATACCATAAAATCTGAAGAAAGGCAGCCGGTGCAGGTAACTGAAACTGAGTTGCTGAAAGTAAAAGACCTGAATGTATGGTATGTGGGGCGGAAGGAACCGGGTAAACCTGTATCATACTTTAAGGCTGTAGATAATGTTTCTTTTACATTGCATAAAGGGGAGATATTAGGTTTAGTAGGTGAAAGTGGATGTGGTAAAAGCACTCTGAGCCGCAGCCTGATAGGCCTGTTGCCGGTGCATAGTGGCAGCATTTTGTATAACGACAAAGAGCTTGCCCAGGCTGCACCAAAAGTGTGGTATGATGCGCGACGCGACATACAAATGATATTCCAGGACCCGTATGCATCGTTAAACCCGAGGCTTACAATTGGCGACGCTATAATGGAGCCGATGCGGGTACATAACATAGTTCCTGTAAAACAGCTGCAACAGGAAATGCTACGCTTGCTAGACCTTGTGCACCTCCCTGCCGATGCGGCTCACCGCTATCCGCACCAGTTCTCGGGTGGCCAACGCCAGCGTATAGGTATAGCCCGCGCATTGGCACTGCGCCCCAAGCTTTTGATATGCGATGAAAGCGTATCGGCACTGGATGTAAGTGTGCAAGCCCAGATACTGAACCTGCTGAAAGAGTTGCAATACGAATTCCAGCTTACATACCTTTTTATATCGCACGACCTGGGTGTGGTGTACTACATCAGCGACCGGGTAATGGTGATGCAGGCCGGTAAGATTGTAGAAGCCGGAGCTGCGGAACAGGTATTAAAGCATCCGGAGAATGCCTATACGGGTAAGCTTGTGGCTGCGATGCCGAGGTTGCTGTGATTTTGGGTCTCTTCTCATTTCATTTAGTTTCTGCGTTTCGTTTTTGCGAGAACCCGACTTTCTTTTTTGCTTGCCCAAACCGGTGTGTCCGGTGCGGACAGGATATGTCTTGAACACGATTACGGGATTTCAGGATTACAAGATTTAGAATGTTTTTGAAAATGTCCGATGGGTTGAAAAAAATGGAATCGGACATTTTTAGGGGTGACTGTACGCCAAAATGTGCGATAGTGGCTGATATTGGTTTTTTATGTTGAAGGAGAAATGTCACAAAATGTCCAGAAATGTCAGGTGTAGGACATTTTATTTTTTTAATGCCTTTTTGGTTGTCTTCATTATTTTGCTGGGTTTACAGGTTTATAAAGCAGGTGCAATTTATATTTTGAGGATCTGAAAGCAAAAACAAGATATCCACCGTTCCACGGTTTAAGGTGTTCCACGGATGTATGTAAAATTACAAGCATCTACATTTGCTTTTCAAATTCTGATTACAACTGGCAGTGTTAGGTAGACACGGATGTTCCTTTGGAACATCCGTGCCAAAGGAGCATCCCTAACTCAATATGATAATATACTATGATGATTACCTTAATACAAATGAATGCAGGACAGTTATACCCCCCCCAAAAAAAATATGCCAGTTCCATGCTATAGTTGCATGCAGTTCTTCTTTTGCCGGATGTATGAAAAAAAAGCCGCAGCAACTTAAAAAGATCAGGTTGCTGCGGCATAAGATTCGAATATCTGGCACCGAATTTTGGGTACGCATTTTTTGATGCCTGGCCTTCTTCTCGTCGATTAGTGTGCTACAATAATCGTATTTTGGTCAAGTGTGAGTAACCACTTTTTTTGTTTCTTTATAATTACATAAGTTTTCATGTGCCGCTCATTTTGATGTTTTACTCCTTGGGGGAATTCATAATCACTACATTTATGAATAACATTAGCAATCGCAACGGTTGGGCTCAAAAACCGGATTGTAATGCTTTCTACTGTCAACGAAACGCCTTTTAAAATTGTTTGACATAAAGGCCGCAGCTCTTTCATAACTTCGTCTCGCCCTTTCGTAATTCCTCCAATTGGATTAATGTGTTCCCAATCTTTTGTCGTATAAGATTCAACATTTTTAAATCCTCCATCATTATAGTCGTCCTGATAAGCTAGCACTACATTTTTCACCAACTGCTCATCCTGTGGTTTTTGTCCAAATGAAACATTTGGTTTGACCGATAATAATGTAGCGATGGCTACTGCTGTGATTACTGATAATTTTTTCATTTTTAATGTTTTATAAATCTATTTCTTAGCACAAAAGTAGACTGCCCTTAAGTTGAAGGAAACCCGAATCTTGCTATCTTTCTAATATTGAATAATTAGATTAAAACCTACTTAGCTTAGTGCATCGTGAAAAATTATTCCCAGACTAAATCTCGCACCACTGTGAAGCGGACTTACGCCGTGCTTCATGCTGACACGGTAATACCCCTTAGTTCCCTTTACAGGTCGAAAATTTGTTGTTAAAATGACCATATCGCCTAGGCTGGGGGTAAGAACATTCACTTTTGATTGCGCCCGGGGTATTTGTTCCGTGATAACAAATTCACCGCCTTCATAATCCTGATGAATTTCATTTAACATAAATACAGTTTGCATAGGAAAATAAACCTCTCCATATAAGTCCTGATGAAGTGTATTGAAGTCACCAGGAGCATATTTCAAAATAAGTATAGCAGGCTTCATCTGTTCTTTATCATGACACAATTGCTTCATTTCCGGGTGGATCAAAGGAAAGCGGTTTTCCAAGCCTAATTCCTGCATCCATTGATTAGCTACAGGTGCAATTTTGGGGTAGATACCTTCACGCAACTCATTGATGATTTCTGGCAGGGGATATTGATAATATTTGTACTCACCTTTACCAAAGCGATATCGCTCCATATTAATGGTTTTGCGATAAGTTTCTCTTTCATTATAATTGGCAATCAGGGCCTGACATTCCTTGGGAGTCAGCATGTTTTTTACAACTATAAATCCCTTATCGTGAAGTTCTTTTGTGATATCGTTCCAAGGTTTACTTAATATTCTCTTTTTGATAGATTGCATACATTTTTTTATTTTAACGATGCAATCTATAAGAGGGCAAAGAATATTGAAACCCGATACTTGCTATATTTAATGTTGGAAACGATATACCCTGAATAAGCAGATTTATTTTGAATATTAATTTTGTCTTTAGTATCTTTGTGCTGGATTTAGCAAAAGACAGGCAAATGAGACAATTAGTAGAGTTTAGTTCATTGGTTGAAATGTTAGAGGTTTTACCTGACAATGAGAGTTGCAGGAAGTATTTAGAGGATATAATCTGGAATAACACGCCCACATGTCCTGTCTGTGGTTCTATTGAATGTTACATTCTTAAAAAGTCAGGTGTTCCAAATGGCAAGTATTTGTGTAAGGAGTGTCAGAAGACATATACAGTTACGATAGGCACTATGTTTGAGGGATCTAATGTTCCTTTACAAAAGTGGTTCATAGCTATTTATGTTTTCTCGCTGCATAAGAAAGGAATCAGTTCTCACCAGTTGGCTAGTGATATTTCAGTCACCCAGAAGACAGCTTGGTACATGTTGAGTAGAATTAGAGTTGCTTTTAGTCCAGAGAATGAACCAACGGAACCTAGTGACGGTATGTTTCAAATTGACGAAACCTATGTTGGTGGTAAGAATAAGAACAAACATCTTTCAAAGCGTAGTACAGGAACGCAGGGTCGTAGTGTAAAGGATAAAACGCCAGTGTTTGGTGTTTTAAAGGTTGGTGGAGGTGTTAGGACGTTTGTAGTACCCAACACTAAGATAGAGACATTAAAGCCCCTTATAAAGGGAATGATAAAGCAAGGTGCATTGATCGTTACTGATGAATGGGTTTCTTATCAGGGATTAGCTAAGGACTACGATCATGTTGTGGTGAAGCACAGTAACGAAGAATATGTACGCGGTGCGTTTCATAACAACGGGATAGAATGTTTCTGGAGTCACATGAAGCGTGGTATTTACGGTATCTATCACCAAGTGAGTGCAAAGCATTTAGGTAAATATGCGCATGAATTTGAGTTTCGGTTTAACATGCGTAAGGCTTCGGTAAACCAAAAGTTTAA
>JABDEZ010000097.1:5441-9094 GCA_013286835.1 Bacteroidota bacterium | reverse complement strand
ATACAATAATTCAAATAATTCAAATAAAGCTTTTGGCTTCCCCGCTTGAGCAGGAGTGCAAAATTAATAAAAGAAAAAGGATATACGCCATTAAATTGCAGTTTCTTGCCGCGTTTTATGTATTAACAATGCAGTAGGCGGTCTTTGCATTGTAGTTATTGGTAATTTGAGTAGTATAGCTTGTGCATATTTGGTAACGCAGAAGAAGTAAATATTACAGGCAAACCCACCATTATACTTATTGCAGGGTTGCAAGGTTCAGGTAAAACAACCTTCTCTGGTAAGCTTGCCAATTTCCTGAAAAGCAAGAAAAACGGTAAGCCCTTGTTAGTAGCTGGCGATGTTTACCGTCCTGCAGCCATGGAACAGTTGCGCGTATTGGGTGAGCAGATAAAAGTACCTGTATATAGTGAGCTGGAGAGCACAGACCCCGTGCAGATAGCCAAAAATGCTATAGCCCAGGCCAAACTGAATGGCAATAACATAGTGATCATAGATACTGCTGGTCGCCTTGCGGTAGATGAGGCTATGATGCAAGAAGTGGCTAACATTAAAAATGCAGTACAGCCACACGAAATACTATTTGTTGTTGATGCCATGACCGGGCAAGATGCGGTGAACACTGCCAAAGCCTTTAATGACCGGCTGGACTTTACTGGCGTGGTACTGACAAAGTTGGATGGCGATACACGTGGTGGTGCTGCTATATCTATCAAATACACGGTAGACAAGCCCATCAAGTTCGTGAGTATGGGCGAAAAGCTGGAAACGCTGGATGTCTTTTATCCCGAGCGTATGGCTCAACGTATATTGGGCATGGGAGATATCACCACGCTGGTAGAACGTGCACAGGCCCAGTTTGATGAAGTGCAGGCCAAGAAACTGGAAAAAAAGATACGCGCCAACAAATTTGACTTTGAAGACTTTAAAGAACAATTGCAGCAGATAAAGAAGATGGGTAACATTAAAGACCTACTGGCAATGATACCTGGTGTTGGTAAGGCAGTAAAGGACATTGATATATCAGACGATGCATTTAAGGGCATTGAAGCCATCATCAACTCTATGACACCTTACGAACGCAGCAACCCAGATGTAATTGATGGCAGCCGCCGCAAGCGCATAGCAGGTGGCAGCGGTAAGGATATAGGTGAAGTAAACGCCTTTATGAAACAGTTTGAACAGATGCGCCAGATGATGGGGCAAATGAACAAAATGAAGGGTATGGGCGGTGGTATGGGTATGCCAGGCATGCCGATGGGCAGAAGGTAATTGAAAGATATTGATGATAATATAAAAGCCCCTTAATAGGGGCTTTTATTATTTTTTAGAGACGATAACTATCCCCCAGGCCATGTGCCTGAAGCCAGGCAATTTGAGTAATAGTGTATCCAACGCTTTTAGCGGAGTGAACCACCAGCCAATCTTTTTCTTGTCCTCTTTAAATATTCGTTTCCAATAACGTACTTTATTAGGACTGTACCTGCGAAACAGATAATAGCTTAAGAATATCCACAAGGTTGTGAACCAGAATTCGCGATGCTCCACAGTCTTAAAATACTTTTTGTACACCTTCAGGATGTCAAACCCAACAGGCTTTTCATCTATAGTGCGTACTTCCATTGCCATTTTGCGGTACACATTGATAATAGGATTGTAACGCAGGGGATCCCAGGTAATAAGCGTACCACCTGTTTTAAGACTGCTATGCATAGTTTTTATCCAGTAATCGTGATCCGACTCTGGGATATGGTGTATAAGGTTGGCACAGTAGATGATATCAAAAAAGTCTGCGTATAGCTCCAGCTTTTCTATAGGCGCTATCATCAGGTTCAGCTTCACGTTATACTTAGCAGCCAGCTTTTCTGCAAATTCCCCCATTTTAGGGCTAATATCATTGTAGTAAACCTCTGCCCCTTTCAGTGCAAAATATACAGAGCTTTCGCCCAGGCCAGCGCCTACGTCCAGTATCTTTTTGCCTTTAAGGTCGCCCATTTTGCTCATGGCATAGCTATTTTCCATAGCCATGAAGCTTTCAAAAAGGTTTACAACATCTATATCATCGACATTTTCAGATAATGCCCACTCATCATGAAAAGCTTCTTCTCTTTGAAGCAGCTCTTCAATATTATCATTGCCCATTTTGCAGGAGGTAAATATTAAAAAATAATAATGTAAAAATCAAAGATTTCAAAGGTAATGAATTGGTTGATTATTTGGGGAAATCAAACAAAAAATCCCTGCTACAAAAGCAGCAGGGATGTAAATATAATTAGAACAAAATAGCTTATGCCAAATAAGACCTTAACATCCATGCCATTTTTTCGTGGTCTTTCAATACACCAGTAAGAAAATCAGCAGTACCCAGATCCTTGTATGTATCGCCTACTAGGTTTATTTCGTTACGTACCTGGCGTATTATTGTTTCATGGTCGTCAAGCAAACTTGCTATCATTTTGGTAGCTGTACTTTCATCCTGTCCTTCAGTTAGCCTGGTTGCTTTAGCAAAAGACAGTACCGAGCCTAGTGCATAATGGCCGATGTACCTGATACGTTCAGCTACGCTATCCATGATCTCATCAAGAGCTTCATATTGGCCTTCAAAGAACTTATGCAACTCAAGGAAGTTAGGTGCAGTTACATTCCAATGGTAGTTACGCGTTTTTGCATACAAGGTAAACTCATCTGCAAGTAATACATTAAGCAGTTTTGCTACTTCAAGCGCATGTTCGTCAGCTATCCCGATGTTTGGTTTCATATGGTCTAATATTTATGATTTTTAATCTGGCAACGAAGATAATATTTATTGAAAATACTGTGATTATTTTAATGTTATAGCATCATCAGAAATCCTATTTTTTCCAATCAAAGAAAAATGTAGTACCAAGCCCGGGTGTACTTTCAAGCCATATTTTGCCTCCTTCTTCGGCCATCATCATTTTTACAATATTCAATCCTACCCCCGTGCTGCCATCTACCTTGCTTGCAGATTTATTTACACTGGTATGAAACAGATTAAAGACATCCTTTTGCTTTTCCAATGGTATACCTGGTCCATTATCTGTCACATAAAATTCATAACAATCTTCCTTTTCTTTTACTCCCACCAATATTAACCCTTGTGGCTTATCGCTGTACTTAATTGCATTGCTGATAAGGTTCTGAAAGACCTGTTGAAGTTTTAATTTTTTTGTTGAAAATACGGGTAGCTGCCCCGCCACTTTAATAGTAATATTCTTTGGAGGAAAAAGGAGAAACGACATTTCTTTTATCATGACATTTACATCTACCTCTTCCACACTTTGCTGATCAATGCTCTTCCGGGAATAGTCGAGCAGGGAAGATATCATACCAGACAAATGATAAGCTGCATTGGATAAAAGACTTACATACTCCAGTGTTTCTGCATTTCCTGCTACTTGCTTGTCCATTTCAAGCAATCCCAGCATTCCTATAATACCAGACAACGGAGACTTAAGATCGTGCGCTACTATGTACACGAATTTCTCCAACTGCTTATTTATCTTCTGCAGTTCAGATATGGTAGTTTTTAGCTGATGCTGGTAAAAATACAGGTCTTCGAAAACATTCACCTTAGCCTGTGTGACGTTTATATCGAGCGGCTTTTGCAGATAATCTACAGCTCCTTCCTC